>CAZQWV010000009.1:0-13061 GCA_964597185.1 uncultured Candidatus Saccharibacteria bacterium | reverse complement strand
CCCCGAAGCGTTGTGCCTATTTTGCTGCCGGTTTCTTTCAGAGCATTTTCTTTAAGCTCATCCATCCGGCTGTGCCACGGAAGGATGAGATGGCAACGGTCGGAGACCTTAAGTCGGTCCCAACTGTCAACCAGGGAGTTAGCCAAACTAACTACCTCTTCCATGAACGCAACTGGGTTAAGCACAACTCCGTTGCCAATAACCGCAGTTACGTGCGGCTCCAAAATCCCCGATGGTAGTGCATGCAACACGAACTTCTTGCCATCGCGGACCACAGTATGTCCCGCATTATGCCCGCCCTGATAGCGAACCACAATGTTGGACTTTCGGGCATAGAGGTCCACGACCTTGCCCTTACCTTCGTCGCCCCATTGGGCACCAATAACTAATGTAACCATTTCATAATCCTCCTTCTTAGCATGGTTTTCGTTTTATTTTTACCTCTTCGTGCAAGAGGCCAGCTGGTAATAATACTATATATAAGCCAAGTTTGGCAAAGGGTAAATCAAATGATATAATTTCTATATATTAATTGACCAAATGAAACAAATACCACTAAAACTAACTTTTGATGATGTGTTACTAGAACCGCGCAAATCTCCGGTCACTCGGAGCGGCGCGGATTTAAAAACCCAACTAACTAAAAAGATAGAATTACAAATTCCTATTTTGTCATCTGCTATGGACACAGTAAGCGAATTAGATATGGCCATCGCTTTAGGTAAGCTTGGTGGTATGGCAGTATTGCACAGAAGCTGCACCATACAAGACCAAGTGGCTGGGGTGAAAAAAGCTAAAAAAGCAGGAGTGTTAGTTGGCGCTGCCACAGGCACAGCAGATGTAGAACGCGCTCAAGCTTTGGCTGCAGCTGGCGTAGATGCGGTGGTAGTAGATACAGCCCATGCTCACAATAACTTTGCTATAGAAGGCATTAAGCAAATGCGTAAGGTCTTGAAAAAAACTCAACTCATTGTTGGTAACTTAGCCACAGCTGAAGCTGCCCGAGATTTGCTTCCCTACGCAGATGCTTTAAAAGTTGGGATTGGCCCAGGCTCTATTTGCACCACTCGCATTGTAGCTGGTGTTGGGGTGCCTCAACTTTCTGCCATTATGGATGTAGTGGAAGTTGCTAGTAAAAAGAAAATCCCAGTCATTGCCGATGGTGGTATTAAATATTCTGGAGATGCGGTCAAAGCTTTGGCAGCTGGCGCGTCGTGCATTATGGTTGGTTCCATGCTGGCCGGTACAGATGAAGCTCCAGGAAAAGTTATTACCAAAAATGGAGAAAAATTTAAATCTTACCGAGGCATGGGAAGTTTAGCCGTTATGAAACAAAATAAATCTTCCGACCGCTATTTCCAAAAAAGTGCTAAAAAATTTATTCCTGAAGGAGTAGAAGCTTTAACTCCATACAAAGGTTCAGTAGTAGACATTATTGACCAGCTTACCGGCGGCTTGCAAAGCGGTATGGGTTACATTGGTGCTAGAACCATTGCAGAAATGCCAAAACAAGCCCGCTTTGTGCAAATTACTGCTGCTGGCTTGCGCGAATCCCACCCACACTCTATAACTATTTCTAAAAAAGCTCCTAACTATTAACTAAAATTATGCCGCAAAAAACAAAAACTCCTCGTGCAGAACTTCATACTCACTTAGGTTCAGCTGTTCATCCATCTATTTTATGGTCTATTGCGCATAGACAGGGTATTAAACTTCCTAGCAAAGACTTCTGGGATTTTGAAGCCATGGTGACCATGACAGGTTCTCAGAAAAACAAAACTCTGGATGATATGCATAATAACTTTTTTCATTGGACTGAGCTTATTCAGTCTTCTCCAGAAGCCATGACTGAATCGGTGAAAAGCGTTATTGGTGGAGGTTTCCGTGCTTGTAATTTAGTTTTGCAAGAATTACGGTTTAACCCAATGTTTAGAAACCGTGGGGGAGAGCGGGACTTGGACCACATCATCACTGCTGCAATTTGGGGTTTAGACCAAGCAATACTTGAATACCCTCAAGTTAAAGCTGGTTTAATTTTAATGTTAGATAGAACCCAAAATCCTCGCTTAGCAGAAATCATTTTAAAGAAAGCCACAAAGTATAAAACCAGAGGAATAGTTGGAGTAGATATAGCTGGCCCTGAACGCAAAAACTTTTCCATGAAAAGTTACAAACCACTATTTGCTAAAGTGCGAGAAGCTGGGCTTGGTATAACCATTCATACTGGGGAAGTAGGAACTTTGGCAGAAATGAAATATGTAGTCAATGAAATTAAGCCAGACCGTATTGGTCACGGCATTTTAGCTGCTAAAGACCCTAAAATTATGAAAGCTTTGGTGGAAAACAATATTACTTTAGAGCTTTGTCCAACTTCCAATGTGCGTAACAGCGCTGTTAAAAATTTGGCAGAATTCAAAAAAATAGTAAAAACTTTTCTAAAAAACAATATAAAATTTACTATCAATACTGATGGTCCAGAAATGTACCGCACCAACATTTACGAAGAACAACAGTTGCTTCTAAAAAACAACATTTTAACTCAAAAGCAAATTGACCAATGCACTAAATGGGCTTTTGAAAGTAGCTTCATTAAAGACTAGTTTGCGGTATGGCCAAACCACATCTCAAAGATATAATTTACGTCTTGGATTTTGGGTCGCAGTATTCGCACCTTATTGTTAGACGTATTCGTGAGCAAGGCATATTTGCAGAACTAGTTCCTGCCAATTTTCCCATTGCTAAACTGGCAGAAGCTAAAGGTATTATTTTATCTGGCGGGCCACAAAACCTGTCTGAGAGTAACGCTCTACGAGTAGACAAAAAAGTTTTTAGTCTTGGCGTACCAGTATTAGGAATTTGTTATGGACTGCAGCTCATGGCTTATGAGCTGGGTGGTAAAGTGAATCATTCAAAAAAGCATGAGTATGGTCCTGCAACAGTAACTGTAGTAAAGCAGTCCAAACTCACTTCTGGTTTAACTAAACAGCAAGAAGTCTGGATGTCTCATGGCGACTATGTTGGTAAAGTACCAGCTGGCTTTAGCATTACTGCAAAAACAGCCAATTGCCCAGTGGCTGGCATGGCCAATGAGAAACAAAAATTGTACGGCTTACAATTCCATCCTGAAGTGGCTCACACCAAGCACGGCGCAAAAATGCTCACCAATTTTCTAAAAACCACAGGAGCCAAAAAGGCTTGGTCTATGAAAGATTTTGCCAAACAAGTGGTACAAGATATTAAAACTGAAGTTGGTTCAGACCATGCTATTTGCGCTTTGTCGGGCGGAGTAGATTCTGCAGTGGCTGCTACTTTAGTCCACCGCGCCATTGGCAATAAGCTAACCTGCATTTATGTAGATACCGGCCTCATGCGTTTAAATGAAACTGCGGAGATAAAAAAGACATTCAAGCAATACCAGAAAATGAATCTCATAGTAGTAGATGCTAAAAAACAGTTTTTAGGAAAGCTTAAAGGGGTTACTGACCCTGAAAAGAAACGAAAAATTATTGGCGAACTATTTATCCGTATTTTTGAAACTGAAGCAAAAAAACTTTCCAGCAAATATGCTAAAGCCAAATGGTTAGTCCAAGGCACACTGTACACCGATGCCATTAGCTCTGGTGTAAGCGTGGGTAAAACCGCAGCAGTCATTAAATCGCACCACAATGTTGGCGGGTTGCCTGCCAAACTAGGTTTTAAACTCATTGAGCCACTACGCGAACTTTACAAAGATGAAGTTAGGCAAGTAGGGAAAATTTTAGGTTTACCAGACAGTATTGTAAAGCGTCAGCCATTTCCAGGACCTGGCTTAGCTGTGCGCGTTATTGGCGAAGTGACTGAAGAAAAATTAGAGCTATTGCGCCGCGCGGACGCCATTGTGTGCGAAGAAATAGCTGCCAGCAAAGTTCCAGCAGATCAATATTACGCCGCTCTACCGACAATCCGGTCCGTAGGGGTGCAAGGGGATAGTCGTAGCTACGGTTTTCCAATTATTGTCCGAGCAGTTACTACCACAGACTTCATGACAGCTCATTGGGCTTTCTTGCCCCACAAGCTCCTGGAAAAAATTTCCAATCGCATCACCAATGAAGTCAAAGGCATTAACCGAGTGGTGTACGACATAACATCTAAACCTCCAGCCACAGTGGAGTGGGAATAACCATAAGCATTAAATCAATTTATGAAACAAACTCAGGCAAAAGCCACAAAAAAAATCATCAAACAACCTGTCATCAAAGCAGTTATTTTTGACCTCGGTGGAGTTATTATGAGTGGGGGCTACTTACCATTTTTGCACCACTACTGCTTGAAATGTCTTACTCCTCAAGGCAAGAAAAAAATTGATGAATTAGAACATGAAGTAAATTTGGGCAACATTACTGAAACAAAGTTCTACAAAGAAATTTCCAAAGTGTTTGGGGTGCATTTAACTCCAAAACAAATGCACAACAAAATAGTAGAGAAAATGCAGGTTAACAAGCAGTTGGTACAATTCATACCTCATATTAAAAAAGCTAAAGTGGCTTTGTTTAGTAACTCCATTGGGCATATGGCAGTAGACGTGTTGCACAAACGTGGTGTCCCAGTACGCAAAACTTTCGACAAGTTGTTCATCTCCAGTGCTATTCACTATGCCAAACCAGACGCCAAAGCTTATCATTATGTTATTCGCAAACTTAAAATTAAGCCCAGCGAAGCCATAATGGTAGATGACCGCAAAGAAAACATAGATGGAGCTAAACAAATTGGGATGCAAGGAATAATATTTAAAACCGCCGCCCAGTTTAAGAGAGAATTAAAAAAATATAATTTCCATGGGAAGTAAAATTGAACTCAACGATACTTTGCAGCTTACTGCTGAGCAAGGTTTCCCGGCTGTTTTAAATTTAGAGCAGCACAAGCTTAAACCTGTTACAGCCAAAGATTTTGAAGGTCAAATTTTTAGCTTTGCCAACAAAAATGATATTAGAGTTTATCAGCAACCACCAGTCAGAAATTTTTTGGTAGAGAATAAAAATGGTAAATGGATTTATTGGGGACTGGTTCATATTTTAGAAATCACTCACAATTACCAAGACCAAACCACTTCGGGTAAATTTAAAATAGTGGACATTTTTACCCCAGAACAAATGAAGCAAGCTTTTAATATTGCCGACCAAAGAAGGGATTTTTATGCGGGAGATTGAGGTAAAAGCAAAAGTAGATAATTTTGATGGACTTTTGGCAAAATTATTGTCCTTTGGCTGTAAATTTTCTCAACCTATAATTCAAAAAGATGTAATCTTTATCCCCAAAGGTATGGATATTCCAGTAGATTTAGGAGTTAATGTTATGAGAATAAGGGAGCAGAATGGGAAATATATTTTTACATTAAAACAATCTGTTTTGAATCAACTTGATTGTGTAGAAAAAGAAGTAGAGATTGATGATCCTAAAACAATGATTGAAATATTTGGTCTTTTAGGTTTTGTACAATGTTCGGCAGTCAATAAAACCAGACAAACGACGAAATACCAAGACTATGAGATATGTTTAGATTCAGTAGAAAGTTTGGGTAATTTTATTGAAGTAGAAAAAATTACCAATGAAGAAGATAGTGAATCAAGTCAAAAAGAATTATTTGATTTTTTACTACAATTAGGAGTATCTCCTAGTGATAGAGTTTTTGACGGTTACGATGTATTGATAGCTAAAACAAACACCACCCACTAGGGGTGGTGTTTTAATGTAGTTTTGACCACTAGATCTAGTGGCTGTGGATAACTTCGGTGAACGTGGGTTATGGGTTACTGACCCATTTTTTCTTGCATTTGCTTCATGGCATCTTCCATGGCTTTGGCATTGTTCATGTTTTGAGCATTTTCCATCATTTTACCGGAAGACTCCAACAATGCAGACATGTCCATGAATTCAACTCCGCTTGGCAAAGTAAACATGGAGCTGTCTGGGGTCCATTTTTCACAGTGGTAGTCCACTTTTTCATTGTAGTCTACGCTACCAACTTTGTATGCTTCAGGAAGGTTGGCATCGGCTTTAGGAGTTTCTAAATTCTCCATAGAAACTTTAAACCCTTTTGGCTGGCCATCCATCCAGACATGAGAACTGGTTTTATCTACAATCATGTGTCCTGCTGTGGTAACATTGTCCACGGTAGATTGAAAATCTCCGCGAGCTTTGCCTTCTGAAACATAGAAAGAGCCTTCAGACTCATCTGTTTTAAAAGTACATTTTTGGGTGCTACCCATGGCCAGAAGTTCTTTCAAACTGGCTTCTTGGTGGTCTGCAGAGTCAGCGCTTTTTGAGCTGTCTTTTACAGCACCGTCAGTGTTGGCAGTTTCATAGCCAGCTTTTTTGTTGGACATAAGTAAGTAGCCGCCAACTGCAACTACTACAACTAGGCCAACAATCCATAAAGTTTTATTATTCATTGTTGTGAGGTTAATATTTTAACTATTTTTATTATACTCTGCCTGCTTCTCCTTGGTCAAAAGCATGGATGTGGCCAAACCAAGCAGTAAAAAGCCCATACCGAATGCTATGGATTTCTTATTTGCCTTAGCAGTTCCTTCTGCAACGATATCGGAAAATTCTTGGCTAATGCGAGGCTCAGCATGGCTTACTAGTTCTGCACCGCCTGTAAACTCGATATCGGAATTGGGGGATTTAAGAGAAGTTGTGATACTAATTTTTGTTTCATCTGGAATGGTTGTACTGGTTTGTACCCCATTAATTATGTTACCTGTAAGTGCAGAGATAAAGATTGAACCGAGGAGAGCTGAGCCTAAAGTGGCTCCAACCTGGCGGATGGTATTGTTTACCCCAGCAGCTTCGCCAGACTCTTCTTCAGATACAGCAGACAAAGTTAGGTTGCTAGCTTGAGCCATAATGAACCCCATACCAGCTCCGAACAACATGAAGCCTGGGGCAAGTTCCCACATGCCCGCAGTTTTACCTAGCATGTACCATAATACCGCAAAGCCTGCCATGGCAAACACCATGCCACTTTGTACCAATCTTCGGGGTTCAATAAATTTGCTTAAGTATGCAGATAGGGGAGCAAACACAAGCAACATGGCTGACATGGGCAGTAGCGCAATGCCAGTGGTAAGAGAATCATATTTTTGGGCAGCTTGTAGAAATACAGGAATAGCAAATACTATACCAGACTGACTTAAGAATAGAATTGCTGCTACTAAAGTTCCCACAATGAATTGTCTATTAGAAAACAAACTCAAAGACATGAGTGGGGTGCGCCCTGTTTTTTCTATGTAGTTTTGCCACCAAACAAATATACTTAAAATTATTATGCCTATTAGTAAAAGTATTGGGGTTATAGATAGGTTTCCTAGGGGTAAGGCATGCCCAAACAATACAAATGGTTCTTTGGCAGTAAACCAGCCATAGGTGGATGTTTGCAGAAAGGCGAATACAATAGCGGATAAACCTAAAGAAGAAGTAATGATGCCAAAATAATCTAAGGTTGGTTGTCCAGGAGTTTTTTTGCCTTCTTTAACTAAAAATGTACCCAATAGTAAAATGGCAACCACTAAGATATTGAGACGAAAACCCCAGCGCCAAGAGTGGTGAGTAGCCAGCCAGCCTCCCAATACAGGACCAATAGCAGTAGAAGCTGCAGCAATGCCGCCCCAAATACCGAAAGCAATGGCTCTATCTCGTCCGTGGTAATTGGATACTAGGAGTGATGCTGTTGCAGGAAGCATGAGCGCTGCTCCAAACCCTTCAATAATGGATTCGCCAATTATCATTTCTGCGACAGTGCTGCTGGCAGATGCTATGAAAGCTCCAATGGCAAACAGTACAGCTCCCAAAATGAACATGCGTTTGCGACCAAACAAGTCTCCCAAGCGCCCACCAGTTATGGTGAAAGCTGCTAGCATTAAGGAGTAAATAACAATTACCCACTGCAAACTTTCTAGATTGGTGTTTAAATCCGCTATAATGGGTTTAAGCGAGACATTGAGTAAAGTTGTGTCTATGATTATGACTGCTAAGGCTAAACCAAGCACAACTAAACCACCCCATTTATGAAATGGGGAAGAATGCTCTATGGTTTCCACAATTTCCACCGAATTTTTTGGTTGCGCCATTATGGATTAATGATACCGAATATTTTATAATATAGGAAATGTTCCGCATAATTAAAACAACTATGTTAACACTGTTAGGTTTAGGGCTACTCAATGCAGCTGTGGTGTTTGGTGCGCCGCATCTGCAACCTAAAATTGACCAAGCAGATGCCATAATTGTTATGGGTGCAGCGATAAACACCCCAGCTTTGAATAATAGAACTTTAGAAGGTTTGCGTTTGTATGAAGAAGGCAAAGCTCCGGTCATGATTTTGTCTGGTGGTCGTATTTCCGATTCAGATATTTCAGAAGCTGAATACATGCAGAAAATTATTAAACAAAATGCTAAGGGACCAGTAAACACTATTTTAGAAGATGGATCTCATAGTACTTATGAAAATATAATATATTCCAAAGCTAAGTTACCTGAAGCAAAAACTGTGATTGTGGTGTCAGATGAATTTCATATGGCTAGAGCAGCTTTGACAGCGCGCACTAACGGGTTTAGTAAAGTGTATTGGAGCCACCCTGAGCCAAATTACTACTCTAAGTCCGAACTGCACCGGTATTACTTGCGCGAATTGGCTGCTATGGTTGGCTATTTCCCAAAGTTCATTGGGTTCGAATAGATAAAACTCAGATAGATAAAATAGGAACAACATGACTTTGACAAAAATATACTAGTTTGGTATAATTTTGTTAATTAAATATCCCCATGACAGTTGGCCGGGTTTACCCGATAATCCGCTATATTAGCGGCCAAGCCCACCGAGGAATATGAAAAAGAGCTTAATTAAGCGCTTTTACTTACACTCGGTTTAGCCGAGTTTTATTTTTCCTAACCTAAAATGGGTATTTAACAGTAAAGGTCGAAAGCAGAATATATACACATATATGGCAAAAACTAAGGTCCAAAAAGAACAAGATTTACAAGAATTAACCGAACGGTTAAAGACTGCTAAATCTGTAGTGCTATCTGAATATCGTGGTACTACTGTAAAAGATATTGATGCTTTTCGCCGTGCGTTGTCCAAAGAAAATGTGCAAAGTAAAGTTTACAAAGTTTCTTTGCTCAAAAAAGCTATGGCAGCTAACGGTATTGAAGCCGATAATGTCGATTACAAAGCTCCAGTTATTTTGTCTATGTCCGAAGATGAAGAAACTACTCCAGCCCGTCTGGTAAAGAAAATGTCCGGAGACATCAAAACTATTCAAATTTTGAGTGGTATTGTAGACAATAAATTGGTAGGTAAAGAAATGGTTATGGCTTTGGCAGATTTGCCAAGCAAAGATCAGTTGCGTGGCCAATTGGTTGGTACTATCAACGCTCCAGTTACTGGATTCGTCAATGTACTGGCTGGCAATTTGCGCGGTCTTATTAACGTGCTCAACGCTGTAGCACAAAAGTAATTAATTTAAAGGAATATTATGTCTGAAGAAAAAACTCCAGTAGAAGTTCCAGAAAAGTTCAAAGCTCTTGTTGAGTCTATTGAAAAACTTTCTGTATTGGAACTATCTGAATTAGTAAAAGTATTAGAAGATAAATTTGGTGTATCTGCTGCTGCTCCTATGATGATGGGTGCTATGCCAGCTGCTGGCGGCGCTGCAGGTGGAGCTGCTGAAGAAAAAACTGAATTCACCGTAGAATTGACTTCTGCCGGTGAAAACAAAATCAACGTTATTAAAGTAGTTCGTGAAGCTACTGGTGTTGGTTTGAAAGAAGCTAAAGATTTAGTAGATGCTGCTCCAAAAGTAGTTAAAGAAAATATTGCTAAAGCTGAAGCTGAAGAATTGAAAGCTAAAATTGAAGAAGCTGGCGGTACTGTTGCCTTAAAGTAATTCAATTTACTATTTAAAAAGACCCTCGCTTGAGGGTCTTTTTTATTTGATCTCAGAAAAAGTGTACTTAGTTAGCTGCCACATATCTATGTTGTAAAATTCTTTGAGCACGCCTGCTGCGCTTCGTAGCTCGTGTTTGTTCCAGTCTAAGCCAAGGAGATTTGCTACTTCTTTAATATCGTCTTCGCTGTTGCCTTCAATTTCTAAGTATGGTGGAACTTGGCCTGGCCAGGTATCTATGTCCACCATAACTTTTCCTAGTTTGAAACTATGTCTTCTTTTTTCTTGTACACGCGCTGGTTGCCAGCCCAGAGTCTCTAACATGAGCTGCCCTTCTGCTGCGCTATTAATTTCCAATTCAATTTCTGTCACGCCAATGGCAGGAGTGTCTGGCAAATGTTTGTAGGTCAGAAAAATTTTGTTACCAGTATCACGGATGCGTACATACTTCCTGCTTTTTCTTTCTATGCTGTTACCGTCACCAACATAAAAAATAACCTCGGACAAAAGTTTTTCTCCAAGGTCAGTTGCACCCAGTTGGGCTAATTTTGTTTTTATTTGTGCCAGATCAATTTCAAGAAATTTAACTTCTCTTTCAATATGCTGGTTTGTTGAATCCATGTCTAGAAATTAATATCAAATTCTAGTAGGTCGTTGCCGTTGAGCACATAGATGGTTTTACCTTTTTCATCAACAGCAAAGTCTTTGAGGTTGTTAAAGTTATCGTTTACGTACATGGCAGCAAGACTTCCTGCATCATCACCAGTTTTCTTAATTACCAAAATGCGATTGTTGTCGCGGTCCAGAACATATAAGTATACAAAATCGTTTTGGGTATAAAGTTTTACGTTTGGTGAAAGCGGGGAGCTTAAAGACAAGTTAAAATCTTGCTGTTTACCAGATTGGAATTTTAAAATACTACCATTGCTCAGAGCCACGAAGATATTGCCATCAATTGCTATGTCTACTGCATTTTCCAATTGGTCGCTTTCTACAGATACAGTTGGACTACTTAACCCTTGGGGGTTTAGCGTATAACTCATAATGCGACTGTTAGATTTATCTACAATGTAAGCTCTGCTATTTACCGGGTAAACTTTCATACCACCAAAGTTATCTCTGCTCGGTACGCGGTCATCTAGCGGAGAGCTGAGAATGCCAGTGGTTGAATCCCAAGCAAACAACTCACTGCCATTGTAGATGGCTGCTAAGCTATCTTTTACAGCAGAAGAAGCAACAATAGATTCGCTAGACTTTAAAATATTGTCCTGCACTTTGCCAGTAGATTTGTTGTAAGATACAATGCTGCGATTGTTTTCTGTCGCTAAATTGGCTGGTAAAACAATGAGGTTTTCAGATTCGCTTAAAGTTGCAACAGATTCTGGTTCTACAGTTGTTCTATTGTCTAGTTTGTTTTGCAGTTCAGTTAACATTTTGCGGACTTCTGTGAGCTCTGCTGTATGTTCGGTATCGTTTTTGTATTGGTTGAGTTTGTCGGTAAGTTGTCCAACTAAGTCACGAGCTTTTTCCATGTCGTTGTATAGGAAAGAGGCTGTGGCTTCTTCGCCAAGCTGTTTCATTTGGGTAAGTTCAGTTTGGAAAACTTGAGCTTGTTCTGCTTGGTTTTTCTGGTTTCTGCTCACGAAAATATTTACAACTAGGGCAAGTAAGAAAATAATGGCACATACAAAGAAAAACTTTTTCTGCCAGGAGAACCGACGGCAGGTTTCAGGGCGTAAGTGGTTGCTGGCGCGATGAAATCTTTCAGTCATGAGCCCTAAGCCAGGTTTTGTTTTGCTGGCTAAAGATTTTAAATTGGCAATATTTGGTGCAGGAACTCTTTTGCTAAGTTTGGTTAGCGCATCTAAACTGCGCACCGCATGGTGCTTTATTTTGCCACCCCAATGGCCAAATCTACCCATAGCTTGCTGGTTTTCTTCAGCTAAGTAGCGTTCTTCCATTTGCTCAACTGTAATTTGAGCACGAGGTTGACTGTCTTCCACAATTGGTTGAGTAATATAGTTGGCTAGGTCTACTTCTCCTTCTGCTTCTTCACCTGGTTCAATTTGCAAAGCAAAAATGGAACCAAAAGCTACTTCTGGCCCAGCATTGTCTCGGAGTATTTCTATAATTTCTGTAGCAGCTTCACCGAGCAAAGCATCGCTAAGAATGTTTTGCATGCGGTCAATGGAGATGTGGTTAAACAGTTGCGTAGTTGAGAAAATTAATAAGTCATCTAACCGAAGTGTTCCCACAGAAAGATTTTCAAAAGTTTTCAATGGATGTTTGGCTGTTTCGCTTTCAGTAATTGTGGCAAATTTATTGTCGCGCACTAAAAGAGCTGTCATTTTACCAGTAGATGACAAATACAAAGTAGACCCGTTTTTTACAGCCACAATAGCATTGAGTTTGCCAACCCAATGAGTTTTACCTAAGCCGGCTAGTTTTCCCAGCTCATCATTGATATGAGCTAAAGTATTTTCAAAAGTATTTTCGTTAACCAAAGAACGGTACCCACGACGCATGGCTGCAGCAATAGCTTCACAAATTCTTTGGCAGTCTGTGCTAGCAGCTGGGTTTAACATGGGAAGCTCACACACAGCATAAAGTTCACTGTCTGTGGCATCTACCTTTTCAGCCATAACAAAAACATAGGTGTTGGCCTGTCTTGGGTTGGAAATGTTTATTTTTGCTACTTGGGTTTCTAGTTCAGACATACAGTATATTAATTATACTATATTTAACCCCAATTGGCACGTGCATATGCTATAGCTAGGTTTTGGTATGTTATAATAAGCATATATGATTACTACTTTAGCATCTTTAGAAGTAATATTGTCTTCCAATCAGAAATCCGCACTATTGGCATTTCTCATGATTGCTCCAGATAGGTATTTTTCTGTTTTAGAATTAGCTAAGAGAATAGGGCTTTCCACTACTACAGTTTCTACTTTACTAACTCAATTTAGTAGAGATGGTTTAGTAAAATCCACAGCCAGAGCAAAAGCTAAAGTTTATGCATTTAACCCGAAGCATCATTTAGCAGGGGATATGCAAGTTTGGCTGAAAAAGCACGGCCACAAATATGAAGATGAGCTCTATACATCTTTGCAAAAAGTTGGTGAGATTAAAGCT
>CAZQWV010000008.1:0-13408 GCA_964597185.1 uncultured Candidatus Saccharibacteria bacterium | reverse complement strand
GTAGTGCAGTTCTTGGCGGTATTCAAGCTTTCAGACCAGAAGATTACAAACGCTATGGATATGCTACAGGAACCAAAATCCAAGATGGTATTCTTCAGATTGAAGAAGTAGTTGAGAAACCAGGAACAGCTTTAGATAAAGAACACATTGCTGTAGTGTCTGGCTATGTTTTTGGTCCTGAAATGTTCAATGCAATTGAGCAAGCAATGGCAGAAAAAAAGCAGTCTGGCAGCAAAGAAGAAAATGGCTATGTGGATGCTTTAAAAATTATGTTACAGCAGGGCAAAACTTGCTATGCTTCTGAAATTAAAAATGGTAGATATTACGACTGTGGTAACAAGCTCGAATACTTAAAAGCTGTTGTGGAGTTTGGTCTGAAGCACGAAGACTTAAATGCTGAATTTAGTGACTATTTAAAAAACTTGTCGTTGTAAAAACTTTTAGAGATAAAAATAAAAATTTATATGAAAACTAAAAACCATATCTTAAAATTCATCAAACTTTCTGCTTTAATTTTGCTAGTTACAGCAACTGCTATTGGTTGTAACAAAGAAGTTGTAAAAAAGGAAAACAAGCCAGTAGTGTTGAAGGTGTGGAAACCTTTCACCGATAAGAAAACTATGGATGTATTATTTGATGAATACCGCAAAGCCCATCCTAATGTTAGTTTTGAATATAGTCAGCGTAGTATTGAAACTTATGAAGAAGACTTGCTCAATGCTCTAGCAGCCGGTGAAGGCCCAGACATCTTTTCTATAAATAACACATGGCTTCCTAAATATTTAGATAAAGTAACTCCAGCAGAGGAGCAAAATTTTTCATATAAGGAATACAGAGATGCTTTTATTGATGTTATTGTAAAAGATTTTACTAAAGACCAGAGAATATATGGTTCTGCATTAGCAGTCGATTCTTTGGCTCTATACTACAATAAAGATATTTTAGGAACTGTTGGAATTTCTGCACCAGCAAAGAATTGGGATGAATTAGAGCGTCACACTCGCCTCATTGCCCGCCAAGATGACACAGGCTATTTTTCTCGTAGTGGTGTTGCTATGGGAGGAAGTGAAAACGTGAATAGAGCGCAAGATATTGTTGGCTTACTCATGTTGCAAGCTGGTGGTACTCCTTGGTCTGCAGATGGTCGCCAGGCTAATTTTGCCAGTGCAGAAGGGATTCGTGCTTTAGATTTCTATACATCTTTTGCCGAACCTTCTAGTGATAACTACAATTGGAATGAAAGTAGTGACTATTCCATAGATGCATTTGCTAATGGCAGGGCAGCTTACTTATATAGTTATACTTATGCCAGAGAACAAATTTTGGCAAAATCCCCAAATTTAAATTTTGAGGTTGCCCCAGTACCACAATATGATTTAAACAACAACGCAGTTAACTTTGCTAATTATTTCGGTGAAGTAGTAAATAAGTCTAGTGAAAATGCAGAAGTTGCCTGGGACTTTTTGAAGTTTGCAACATCTAAAGACGCATTGGATAAATATTATGCAAAAAACAAACAGCCTTCTTCTCGCAAAGATTTAATTGCTTTGCAAATACAAGATTTAGAGATTGGGGTGTTTGCCCATGCTAACTTAACAGCTCGCTCATTTTACAAACCAGATGAAGCTAAGATGAATATCATTATGAATAAAATGATTGATAATGTATTGTTTAATGGTATGAGCGCCAAAGAAGCTCTAGGTCAAGCGCAGAATGAAGCACGAACCTTAATTAAAAAATAAGTGATTATAAATTAATTGATTACTAGACAAATGAAAAAACTTAAGTTACTTTTTTTTCTATTGATAATATCAGTAGTTTCTATTGGGAGCTTCTCTGTAAATTTATCCAAGGCAGAAGCTGCAACATGTAATGCATCTGGTACAACGGTAAAATTTTCAGATGGCGGACCTTTAGCTGAACCAAGTTCTGTATCTAAAATTACAGATAAAATCAAACTTACTCCAGTATTGTATGTAGAATGTGATGTAGCAAACCCAACTGGTTGGACAGTAACTCTGACTGGACCTACTAAGCAAGGAGACCAGATCAGCAAAAAAGTTATTAAGAATTGGACTGTAAACAAGTGGGATACAGCAATAAAATCTGGCACAAAATACCAAAACGCTTTCAAGCTGACTGGTGAAATGACCCCATTTACAGGAACACCTGCTGCAGCTAAATATGACTTCCAATTGACAACATATAATAGCAAGAATGCAGTAACTTCTACTAATAATAAATTCACTATAACCTATGGCACAGTTGCACCAACCAACACCCCAACCAATGGATCTACCAATACTTGTACTGGCCCAGGTTGTGGTACCACCACAGTAGGGGACTTTGATAAATCTGTAGATTCATTGATAAATCCAATTAATGTGGACACTTTTCCAGAATTAGTTTTGTTTGTTTTGAAAGGGTTCTTGTTCCTCATTGGTGTTATGGCAGTTTTGATTATCATTATTGGTGGGGTACGTATGGTTCTCTCACAAGGTAACCAAGAATCCATTACCAAAGGTAAGCAGACAGTAATTTGGGCAGTGGCAGGTTTAATTGTAGCTTTACTGTCGTTTAGTATGGTAAGTATTGTTCAAAATCTATTAGGACAATAATTTATGAAATATTTCTATTCTATAATTAGTTCATTGGCAATGGTGTTTATGTTAATGGGTCTTACACCTCAACCAGTTTTTGCTCAGGAAGGATGTGACCAGCTTCAAGATAAATTTAATCAGTATGGAGGCCAATACGCCAATGTCGCAGATGGTTTGCCGAAATTTTGCACAGCTACTAGTTTAATCCAATTTATCATGAACTTAATTTTCGCATTAATTGGTGGTATAACCATGGTTATGTTTATTATCGGTGGGTATCAGTATATTTTTGCAGCAGGCAACCAAGAAATGGCGAGTAAAGGTAAGCAGACAGTAACTTGGGCAGCTATTGGCTTGGCTGTAATACTTATGGCAGCAGCCATTATTAACATTGTCATAAATATGGTGGTTAACAATAAATTATTTTGATTTTTGGTCAAAGTATGGTATTGTTAAATCAGCAATTTTTGAAAAAGCTATCTTTCGCTGGCTTAGTAAGTATCAAGCTAGCGTAATCAAGGAAGGGGGTGAAACAATTGAAACAATTTTTGAAAAAATTTAACTGGTTATTGGTTGCACGCATGGTTGTAGTTTTGACCATGGTTTTGTCTCCTCTAGCTTTGTCTTCCGCTCTTTCCGTAGATACTGCACATGCACAGTTCATCAATGATTTTGATGATGCTTGTGAAGGTACAGGTGTACGTTGTGGAGATGATGTAGACTTGCCAGAACTATTCAAGACTGTCATTAACTATGCTCTCGGTATTGCCTTCTTCGTTGCTGTAATTTACTTAATTTACGGCGGTTTCCTGTATATCACCTCCGCTGGTAATGAGGAATCAGCAGAAAAAGGTAAAAATGCCATTGTGTACGCTTTAATTGGTATTGTTGTCATCGTTTTGTCCTTCGTGATAGTAAGCGCGGTTTACCGCTTCGTTGCCAACAACGGTTAATTCTCCCGCCCGCACTTCACTTAGTGCGGGCCGGTCCTGGCTTCTGAAAATTTTCAGCCTCCAGGACTGGCTAATATGAAAATATTTTCTGCAACTCAACTTACATTAGTTTTAGCAGCAGCTCTAGTATCCACTGGACTGTCTTTTTTTGCTCCGGTTCTTGCTCAAACGAAGTTGGCATATGCAGATAGTGTAAGTGAAGGGTTAAACCAATTAAAACAAGATGCCGGAGATGCTTTGCCGGATACAGTAATAGATGAAAACAGTAAACCTAGCGACTTGTTTGCAAAAATTTTGAATTTTGGTTTGGGTATTGCTTTCGTAGTTGCAGTAATAATGGTTATGTATGGTGGGTACCAATACATCACCTCGGCTGGTAATGAAGAACAAGCAACTAATGGAAGAAAAACTCTTATTTACGCCTTAATCGGTATGGTAATAGTTATTATGTCTTTTGTAATTGTAAACGCAGTAGTAAGATTCGTGACTAACAATAGCTAATATGAAATATAAATTATTTGTTTTTCAATTTTTGTTTTTACTAATAGCTGGAGTAGCAGCACTTAGCCCAATGGTTTTGGTTTCCGAAGTCCAAGCTCAGCAACAGCAAAACCCTTGTGGGGATTTTGAACAGCAAGGACCTTTATGTGTGCCAAAAAACCCTTTTGAAGGATCAAACGACAGCTTAGTGGCTCAAACTACTGCAACTGGACTTATTGCTACCATAATTCGCCTAATGCTCTATTTTGCAGGTATGGTTGCTGTAGTATTTGTTATAGTAGGCGGCTACTACTACCTGACTGCTCGTGGCAATGAAGAACAAGCTACAAAAGGACGCCAAACCTTGGTATATGCTTTATTAGGGCTTTCAATTGTTATTTTGTCTTATGTTATTGTAACTGTGTTAACTAACCAGCTAACCAACGGTAGTTAAGAAAAACAGCTTACTTTTGTCACTATAAATATTCAAAACCGGCCTAGTCCGGTTTTTTATTTTATGCTAAACTAAACTCTACTTTGCCGAAGTGGCGGAATTGGCATACGCACTAGCCTTAGGAGCTAGCGCCCGCAAGGGCTTGTGGGTTCAAGTCCCACCTTCGGCACTAATATATTAAGTAATATTAAGTTTTATTATTAATGGGAAAAATTGTTAAGCAAATTTTAGTTGTTCTGGTTGGCTTCTTAGTTATTTTCGCAATTTATGCTGCTTTCAGCGACCAGACTGTATCTAAAAATGTTTCATTGTCAGAAATTCGTGATTTAATAGACCAAGAGAAAATCACAGCTTTAACTGTAGAGCCAGGTTCTGTAACTGCACTACGTAAAGACAGTGAAGAAAAGTTAAAAGCTAACATTGGTGCCAATACAGAAATACCAAAGTTTTTTGCAGACAACGGCATAAGTACTGAAAAATTAGGAAAGTTAAATATTGAATTTAAAAATGGTAGCACAGCAGGAGTAGTAGCTGGGGCTATTTTGCCATTCTTACTTCCGTTAATTTTAATCGGCTTATTTATATTTTTCTTGATGCGACAAGTTCAAGGAACAAATAACCGAGCAATGACTTTTGGCCAAAGCTCCGCTCGCTTAAATGATGAACGAAAAAATCAAGTACGGTTTGCAGATGTTGCAGGAAGTGCAGAAGCTAAAGAAGAACTGACTGAAATAGTAGAGTTTTTGAAATACCCGCAAAAGTTTTTGTCCCTAGGTGCAAAAATTCCAAAAGGTGTTTTGTTGCTAGGTAGTCCTGGGGTTGGTAAAACTCTTCTGTCTCGTGCAGTTGCTGGCGAAGCTAATGTTCCATTTTTCCATATCTCTGGTTCTGAATTCGTAGAAATGTTTGTTGGTGTAGGTGCAAGTCGTGTACGTGACTTGTTCAAAAAAGCAAAAAAGAATTCCCCTTGTATTGTGTTCATAGATGAAATAGATGCAGTGGGACGCCAACGTGGTACAGGTGTTGGTGGTGGCCACGACGAACGCGAACAAACATTGAACCAAATTTTAGTAGAGATGGATGGTTTTGAAAATGACACCAACGTCATTGTTATAGCTGCTACTAACCGCCCTGACGTGTTAGACCCTGCTTTGCTCCGTCCAGGTCGTTTTGACCGCCAAGTGGTTTTGGACTTACCAGATATAAAAGACCGCGAAGCAATTTTGAAAGTTCATAGCAAAAATAAGCCATTGGCCAAAGATGTAGATTTGCGTAAAGTAGCAGAGCGTACCCCGGGGTTTTCTGGTGCAGATTTAGCTAACTTAATTAATGAAGGAGCTATTTTAGCTGCTCGCAATAACCAAAAAGAAATTGGCAATGAACAGTTACGTGAAGCCATTGAAAAAGTTATGCTTGGACCACAACGTAAGAGTCATATTTTATCCCCTAAAGAAAAAGAAGTAACAGCATATCATGAAGGCGGACATGCTTTAGTGGGATCTGCTTTGCCTTTCTCTGACCCAGTTCATAAAGTCACTATTTTATCTCGCGGTCGTGCCGCAGGTTACACTATGAAGCTTCCAGTGGAAGATAAGCATATGCATACTAAATCTGGTTTTCTAGATGAAATTGCTGCTTTGCTCGGTGGTTATGCTGCTGAACGCTTGGTATTCAATGAACTTACTACCGGAGCTAGCAACGACTTAAAAGTTGCTACCAACTTGGCTCGTCGTTTAGTTACCAGCTATGGCATGAGTGATGAGCTCGGCCCGGTGACTTTAGGCGAAAGCAGTGAAATGGTGTTTTTGGGTAAAGATATGCGTGAACAACGCAATTACAGCGAAGAAGTTGCTAAAGCTATTGATGCAGAAGTAAAACGCATTATGACCGATGCATACCACCGTGCTACCGAAGTATTAACCAAGCACCGTTCATACTTAGACATTATTGCTAAACGTTTAGTGGCAGAAGAAACTTTGGAACAAGATCAGTTTGCTGAAATAGTAAAAGATATTTTACCAAAAGAAAAACAGGCACCAGACTTTGAACCAGTATTGGCAGAAACTGCTACTGCTGAAAGCGAATAACTAACCTTAGATAAGTGTTAGAATATTTCAGACTAATTACCACAGCTGCGAAGACTACCATGTATAGTCCTCAGCTGTGGTTTTTTGGTATTTTTCTTTCTGCTGGATTTAATTTTAATTTTCTATTCTGGCACAAACAGGAGTATGAAAATGCAGGACAAGTTTTTTTATCATTTCTAGAGCTGTCTTTTGCACATAGTGCTGTTATTGGGGCTGCTGCTTTAGTTTTATTTTTGCTCATTCTAATCGGACTTTGGTTATTTGTGAACTGGGTCAAAATTTTGTTTATTTATAACTTTGCAGATTTAGTACAAATTGAAAGGATTGGAACAAAGGTTTCTAGAAATCCCATAGACAAAACAAGTTTTATCAGCTATCAGTTGGCGTATATTCGTCAAGCCAAATTTAGAGTATGGGATGTTCTGGCTCTAAGTTTTTTTACCATAGTTTCTCAGTTATTTATAGGAGCAATTTTGTCTGCACCATGGTTATGGCAAAGATTTGTAGGTCCTATGCCAGGTTTGTTAGAATTCTCGGTAACACTTTTAGCTCTATTCTTATTTTTCTTAGCTTTGTTGAATTTTTTTAGTACACTGTACACCATATTATATGACATGCCTTTTTCTAGAGCTGTTAGTTCTACATTAGAACTACTCAAGTTTAATAGTCTTTCTATAGGCTTGTTTTCTATGTTTGTATTTGGTCTTTATGCTATTGGTATTTGGTTAGGAAGGCAGGTCTTCTCAGAGCTTTTACCGCTACATTTGCTATGGTTTGGATTTATAAATGCATTATTCAATGGGGCTTTAATTTTGTTATTCGACAAATACAACAAACCACAGAAATTTGAGGTCAAAAACTTGTTAACTGAAAAACCTGCTGAGCTAGCTTCATTAGATAATTAGTAAACAATGAGTGTACAAAAATAGAGAAAACCAGTAATATATTATTTAGCGGTACATTAAAGTATTTGCTTTTACACTTTCAAATATGGGTGTATAGCTCAGTTGGTTAGAGCGCATCGTTGACATCGATGAGGTCTCCCGTTCGAATCGGGATACACCCACCAGTTAAAATATGAGTTCAATTAATAAAGACACATTAGAAAATATTTTGGGGATCCAGGTTAATAATTTAGACCTGTATATTTCCGCTTTCACCCACCGATCTTATTTAAATGAAAATCGGTCTTTTCAGCTACCTCACAATGAGCGTTTAGAGTTTTTAGGCGACGCAGTATTGGAAATAATTGCTACTGAATTTTTATATAAAAATTACGAACATTCTGAAGGTGAATTAACTAACTTCAGAAGTGCTTTAGTGAATTATAAAATGTTGTCTGGCATTGCTAGCAGATTAGGGTTAGAGCAATTTCTATTAATGTCCAAAGGTGAAGCTAAAGACACAGGGCGAGCCCGCCAAGTAATTTTGGCCAACTGTATTGAAGCTTTAATTGGAGCAATTTACTTAGATGGGGGTTATGAGGCTGCTCAAAGTTTTATTACCAAAGAAATTTTAGTAGAGTTACCGAACATTATTTCTGGAGGCACATACTTAGACCCAAAAAGCAAGCTGCAAGAATTAGTTCAAGATAAAAAAGGGGTAACTCCAACTTATGGCGTTGTGGAAGAGACAGGCCCAGATCACGATAAAGTATTTGTGGTTGCAGCATTTATGGACACAGTAGAAATTGGGAGAGGCCAAGGCCCATCTAAACAAGAAGCTGAAATAGCAGCTGCAGAAGATGCCTTGCAAAAATTAACCTTTACTAAATAGAGTTAGACAAACAGATAAAAATAAAATATGTATTTAAAACGTTTAGAAATTCAAGGGTTTAAATCTTTTGCAAAAAAAACTGTATTAGAATTCCAGCCTGGTGTAACTTCCATTGTTGGCCCAAATGGTAGTGGTAAAAGCAATATTGCCGATTGTTTGCGTTGGGTAGTTGGCGAGCAAAGCAGTAAGCTTATGCGCGGCAAAAAAAGCGAAGATGTTATTTTTGCAGGGTCAGATAAACGTTCTAAAATGAACTTTGCGGAAGTTATTGCTACTTTTGATAATGCTGACCGTCGCATACCAGTTGATGCAGCAGAAGTTAGCATTGGACGTGTTATTTCTCGCAGCGGTGATAGTGAATATTTAATCAATGGGAATAAAGTACGTTTGTTAGATATAGTAGACTTAGTTTTGAAAAGCAACATTGGAACTTCTCGTTACACTGTTATTGGCCAAGGTACTATAGACCAAATGATTTTAGCTGGACCAGGAGAAGTAAAAAATTTAATAGATGAAGCTAGCGGGGTAAAAACTTACTACATTAAAAGAGAAAGAACTTTGAGACGTTTAGAGCAAACTGCTCAAAACTTGATGCGTGCCGA
This sequence comes from uncultured Candidatus Saccharibacteria bacterium, assembly GCA_964597185.1. Taxonomy (GTDB): domain Bacteria; phylum Patescibacteriota; class Doudnabacteria; order UBA920; family UBA920; genus CAYQEU01. The sequence goes on along the minus strand of CAZQWV010000008.1, from coordinate 4,456 downwards.
AGACTTAATTTCTGAGCTAGAACCTAGAGTTAAAAGCTTGAGACGACAAGCTAAGCGTATGGAAGCTAGAGAAACTATTCAAATAGAATTGCGTCAGTACCAAAAGCAATTTTTAGGTTTCAACTATTGGCAGGTTCGTAAAGAAGTTGAACATATTAACCAGCAATTACAAGAAGTTTTACAGCAACGAGTAAGTATGGAGAAGGAAATCTCCAGTTACTTACAAGCTATGGAACAACATGAACAAAATAGAGTTGCAGAGTTAGGCAAATATCAAACTCAGCAACAACAGTTGCAGCAACTGCAAAATGAGAAAAATAGTTTGTTAGAAAACTTAAGCTTGGTGCGCGGTAAAATGCAAAGCCAAAAATCTGGCAGCGGTGATAGTTCTACTTTAAGAGTCGAGTCTCATAATATTATCCGAAAAATTGAGGAGACCAGCAAAGAGTTAGCCAGTGCAAAACAAAATCAAGCTGACTTGTCTTCTCAGTTGTTACAAAAGAAATCTGAGCTAGAACAACTCAACAATGCTATTGAACAAATATATTCTCAACTTAGTAGCCCAGTAAATACAGATTGGCAAACACTAGAAATTCAGTTAACAGAACTAGATTATAAGATGGACAAGTTTTGGCAGGACTTGCCAAACATGCCTAGTGTCACAGCTATTGTTGAAGCTAGCATGTCTGTGAGACAAGGTTGGGTAGATTTTAGAGCAACTGCCAAACAAATGGCGAGCCAGCCAAAAGCAGACAACACACATCAAAACAGTTTAACTGACCTTTCCAATAAAAAAGAATCTATTGTTACAGCATTAAACAGCTTAGCTGTAGAGCAGTCTAAACTTGCAGTATCTGAAGATTTTTTGTCTAAACAATTGAAAGATTTAGAACAAGAAAAATTGCGTTTGGAACTAGACTTAAAACAGGCTGATTCAGGGTCATCTGAAGATTTTATCCAACAAATTGTTGTGGAAGAAAAGGCCATACAAGAAAAAATTGATGTTTTGAATGATAAAATTGAGCAATCCCAAAAGCAGCTCGCCGGGTTATATCAAGCAGAATCTGAGTTAAAAAATTCTATAACTGAAACTGAGCGGAAATTCCGCGAAGTAAGTAGTGCTGTAAATTCTGTACGAGATAAAGAAAGTGGTATTCAAATTCACAAAGCCAAAAAAGAATCTAGTTTAGAAGTTTTGGTTTCTGAATTAGAGCAGGCTCTGGGACAAGAAGGTTTTGCTGAAGTTGCAAGACAGCCAATAGAATCTGTTGACCACGAATTAGAAAGTAAGATTGAAAAGTTGAAGCATCAGCTTGAACTTATTGGCGGTATAGATGAACTAACCATGCAGGAATATAGAGAAACAGAAGACCGCTACACTTCGTTAAGTAATCAAGTTGCAGATTTAAAAAAAGGCATGGATGACCTTCGTTCAGTAATGGATGAACTTGACGGCCATATTAAAGCTGCATTCAATGAAGCTTTTGAAAAAATCAAAACTCAATTTGAGCAATATTTCAGAACCTTGTTCAATGGAGGTAGAGCATATTTGTCTTTGGTGCGTAGCGGCCAAGAGCAAGAACAAGACACGGATGAAGAAACTACTGAAGAGTTGGAACAAGAAAACAGTTTACGACCTGAAGAAAAAATTGTAGCTAAATATGAAAAAGGCAGTATGAATATTTCTGGTGTAGAAATAAAAGCTACCCCACCAGGTAAGAAGTTAGCAACTATTCAAGCATTGTCTGGTGGCGAACGTGCTTTAACTTCTATCGCTCTGCTTTGTAGTTTGTTGTCTTGTTTCCCATCACCATTTGTAGTGTTAGATGAAGTTGATGCTGCATTGGATGAGGCTAATACTATTCGGTTTGGTCAGATTCTGGGAACTCTTGCACATCAAACCCAATTCATTACCATTACTCACAACCGAGAAACCATGGCTCAATCCTCCATGTTGTATGGAGTTACCATGGGAGATGATGGAATATCTAAGTTGCTCAGTATTAAGTTTGACCAAGCAACAGCATATGCTAAATAATTTATTTTGTTGATGTGCTTTCAGAATTAATAACCATAGTTACCAATTTTATAATGCAAGTTATTTCCGGCGCCGGTTATTTTGGCGTCGGTTTGCTTATGGCCATTGAATCTGCAGCCATCCCTCTACCTTCAGAAATTATAATGCCATTTGCAGGATTTTTGGCTGGACAAGGACAATTTACTTTAATTGGTTTGGCAATTGCAGGAGGTATTGGTAGCGCAGTTGGGTCCGCTATAACTTATGGAGTTGGCCGCTATGGCGGCAGACCGTTTTTAGAAAAATATGGTAAATATTTGTTAATTTCTGAACACGATTTAGCATCATCAGATAAGTTTTTTGCCCGTTGGGGCATGGCTTCTTCCTTCATTGGCAGATTGTTGCCAGTAGTGAGAACATTTATTTCTGTACCAGCGGGCGTAGCAAAAGTAAACTTTGTTAAATTTATAATTTATTCATTTTTAGGATCTGTTCTCTGGAGTTACTTTTTGGCTTATTTAGGCAAGATTTTAGGCTCAAAATGGTTTAGTTTGCGTGAAACATATCACTGGGTGGATTATATAGTGATTTTTGCCTTATTTATGGGGGTTTTGTATGTGGTTTACCATAAAATGCGCATAAATAAGCGCTAATTTCTAATTTTGGTGTAAAAAAAGCATTCTCTTGACCAAAAGGCGAGTAAATGCTAGAATATCAAAGCTAATTATTATATTTTGAACGAGTAAATGTTAACTCTCCGCTTACAAAGAGCTGGCAAGAAGAATAAGCCTGAATTTCGTATTATTTTGGCTCAAAAAACTGCTGCTGCTAATAAAAAATTTATTGAAATTTTAGGAAACTATAACCCAAGAACTAAGCAATTCGCTATAAAAGATGAAGCTCGCTTAAAATATTGGGTAGAGCAGCATGTAGAAATTTCCCCTACTCTAAATAACTTACTCGTAAGCAAAAGTCTTCTAACTGAACCTAAACAAAAAGCATTTTTCGTACCTACTAAAGTAAAAGCTAAGAAAGCTGAAGCAGAAGCTAAAGCCAAAGAAGAAGCTGAAGCAAAGGCTCAAGCTGAAGCGGATGCTGCCGCAGCTGAAAAAGCTGCTGCAGAACAAGCATCTAGCCAAGAAGAAACTCCAGTTGAAGAAGTTGCTACTCCAGAAGTTGCAGAAACTGTTGCTGAAGAAAACACAGAAGAACCAAAAGCAGAAGAACAAGCTTAATTTCTTTTTAAATTCTAACTCGCTACTAAAAGTGGCGAGTTTTTTAATTGTTAGATTTGATTTTTTTGCTCAGATATGCTATACTAAATGTAAGAAATATTTATATTTTGAAATAAAAAGTTAAAAATTAAGACAAATAAATGAATTACATAAAAAATCATTTGGCTTTTGTGGCCATAATTGTGCTCTGCATTATAGTTCTAGCTTTTGCAGGGTTAGTTTGGGTTTACTCAGTTACTGATCGTGGCGGGGACAAACAGTCCATGGAGAAGCCAAAAGAAGTAGTAACTAAAAAGAATATTCCAGTAGAACAAACCCCAGATAAATTTCCAAAAGATGTACCTATAGAAGATGGTGCTGTAATTACTCAAAATTACAATGCTACTGCTGTAGATGGTCGTTTCCAAGCTACAAGAACTTTTGAAACCACCAAAACATTGGATGCTAACTACAAAATTTACCAGGATTACATGAAAAATAATGATTGGGAAGTTAAAGCTAACGTAAATACAGAAAACTACAAAATGCTGTTAGGTGTAAATGGTACTGCTCAACTTCAAGTTTCTATCAATGAAAATAGTGTAACCAAAGTAAAGACTGTAGATATTTCTCTCACAGACACTGCTGACGTAAAAGGCGGAGCTATTACTCCAGCAAAAAAGTAACTAGTTGATATAAGTAAGCATGTCATTTATTACCAAAAGTTTAATAACTAAATATTTTGCATCATTAGTTATTTTAACTGCGGTATTTGGTATGTTCCCTTCAATTCCTTTTTCTGAGGATTTAAACTTGTCTATTAAAGAAGCTCAGGCTCAACAGGCATGTGGCGGGCCATATGAAGTTGTTGCAGGAGAAACTGGTTCCATTGCTGTAGACATGCAGGGCCCTTTTGGTGGCGGTTGTAAACCAGCTTTAGTAAGCAGTGCCAACAATGTTAATTTTGATAACCAGTATACAGGTAGTACCTGGTGTTCTAATGGTATGAATGCTCCCGAGTATTCTACTCAAAATTATGATGCCACTTCATATCCGACAAGTGGAAGTTTTCCTCAAAGCTTTTTTACTACCATTGAAGCAGTATTTGATACTGGCGGTGAATGTGAAACTTTTTATACTACTGTTGAAATTATAGTAACTTCCTCCGACCCAACCTTCTCTCTCTCCTGCACCCCTACTGTACAGTCCATAACTGTAGGAGGAT
>CAZQWV010000007.1:0-13500 GCA_964597185.1 uncultured Candidatus Saccharibacteria bacterium | reverse complement strand
TGGGCGGAGCTGGTGACCAAGGTATTATGGTGGGTTTTGCTTGCCGTGATACTGAAAACTTTATGCCACTGGAGTATGAAACTGCTCGTAAGTTGTGCCAAGAAATATATAAAAGCTACCCTTATGATGGTAAAGTACAAGTTACTATGGATGGAGACAAAATTTTAACAGTAGTTACTAGTTTTCAAAATTCTGTCAGCAGTGAACTAGAAGAGTTGGTTCGCAGTTTAGTGAAAGCAGATACTTATTTGGTAAATCCTGCAGGAGAATGGACGCAAGGTGGGTTTGAAGCTGATTCTGGTTTATCGGGCAGAAAGTTGGTAGTAGATAGTTACGGTCCACAAGTTCCAATTGGTGGCGGTTCATTTTCTGGGAAAGATTATACTAAAGTAGACCGGAGTGGTGCATACATGGCCAGAAAAATTGCCGTAGATATGCTGAAAAAAGAAAAAGATTGCCAAAGTGTAACAATTTACTTAGCTTATGCGATAGGTAAAGTAGAACCAGTCATGGCAGTAGGTAAGTTGGATGGTCATAAGTTAATTAACATGCATGATTATGATTTAAGTCCAGCTGGTATAAAAAACTATCTCGGTCTAGAGCGAGTTAAATATACGGATACTGCTATATGGGGACATTTTGGACGCAATTTTAATTGGGATAAATAATAGTAATTATTTCATAGTTGCGTACAAAAGTAGTGCACTATTGCTGATAATTAATATTTTGCAAATTGTTAGTTTAGTTTATGGTTTGCAAAAAGAAAGGAAAGCAATATATGGCAATGCTAATTGACGATAATAATGGCAGTCGTGGTGGTTCCAGTAGTGGATCCAACGACAGCAATGGCCTAGAGCAGCCACGTGGTGGCAACAACTCAGGCAATAACAACAACTAGAAATAGAAAGACAAAATATAGCTACGAACTAAATAAATTGAATAACTTCTAATTATGGGAATTATACTTTGGGTAGTTTTTGGAGCATTAGTAGGCTGGATTGCTTCAAAAATAATGAATACTGATGCTGAACAAGGCGCTGTCATGAACATTGTTGTGGGAATTGTCGGCGCTGTGCTTGGAGGAATACTGATGAACGCATTTGGGCAAAGCGGAGTAAACGGCTTCAATATATACAGCTTTATTGTTTCTTTACTCGGCGCAATTATCCTGATTGCTATAGTCAAGCTATTTACCAAAGCAAACGCATAAAGTTATGATGTGGTCCCATTGAGCCGGGTTCTGTGAAAGCAGGACCCGGTTTTAAATTTGCTTGGCAAAACCTTAGTATTTAGGCATAATATGACTATGGGAAGTCCAGAAACACAAACACCACAAGAACAATTTGAAGCAGAAAATTTTGAGACGCAGCCAGCAGAGCAAGCTGCTGAAACAGACAATGTCTACAATTTTGAGACTGGCGAAAAAGTTCCTATTGTTCATGAACAGCAACAAGAATTTTCTTCTGCAGGAGAGATTGGAGCTCGGGAAGAAATTGGCGAACCGGGAGAGGTGCATGAGCCTGGGGTAGAAAACCAATCTGTTAATGCTGAGCAGCTCAACAATGCCATGGAAGCATTAAGAGAAGATATTGCTAAGTTAGATGCTGACATTGAAGCTCGTAACCAGCTCATAGAGATGCACAAGCAGTACTTCGATTTAACCGACCTTTACCGACAACATGCTGCATTAAACAGAGAACTCATTGAGCATGACAGGCAAATTAATGTGTTAAATAGGAAATTGGATGCAATTGCTAAAGACAGGACTTTGTTTTTGGGTAGAATTAGGCACCAGGATTTGTACAATAAAACAGAGACTGAACTAAATGCGGTTAAAGAAAAGCAAGCTGCAAAAAGAAAACTCCGCAGTGACGAAACAGGAAACTATGTAGATTTAGAAGAAGTGAAAAGCCGTAAGAATGCCATTTTTGAAGAAATGAAACAGAAGCTAGATTCTGAGATGGTGCCCAACTCAGTTTACTTTCTGAATTTGAGTAAAGAGCTCACCGAACAAAATAGACAAGATCAAAAGCAAATTTTAGAAAACAACAAAGAGATTGCAGAGTTTGAAAAGCAGCTCACATTACTAACTGCTTTTAAGAAATAATTCAGAAAATCATGACACAATACGACATAATTCTATTTTACAAATACGTACATTTAGATAACCCAGAAGCTGTTGCTGAATGGCAAAGACAGACCCAACAAAAATTTAATTTAAAAGGCAGAACCATTGTGGCCACTGAAGGTATTAATGCCACTATGGAAGGCACCAAAGAAAACATAGACAGTTACTTGTCTGACTTTCTATCTGACCCAAGATTTGCCAATACCCATATTAAAAGAAGTGCAGGCACTGGCAATGCTTTTCCTAAATTGTCGGTAAAAGTGCGTTCTGAAATTGTAACTTTAGGTTTAGATAAAGCTTGCGACATTGACCCAAATGTAACTACTGGAAAGCGACTGTCTCCCGAAGAGTTACATAATTGGATTGCTGAAGGTAAAGAATTTTACATTGTGGATATGCGCAATGCTTACGAGCACATAGCAGGACATTTTAAAGGTTCATTGTTGCCCCCAATGGAAAATTTTCGAGATATGCCACAATTCATTGAGTCCATTGCTCACTTGAAAGACAAAACTGTACTCACTGTTTGCACTGGTGGGGTACGTTGTGAAAAAGCTTCTGGTTACTTAATGACCCAAGGGTTCAACGATGTATACCAACTAGACGGCGGTATTGTTTCTTACATGGAAAAGTATCCTAATGAAAATTTTGTAGGCAAACTCTATGTGTTCGATAACAGAATTTTAATGGGGTTCTACACCGATGACCCAAAGCATGAAGTTATTGGCCGATGTAGTATTTGCAATAAGCCATGCGAAAGATTTACCAATTGCTACGACACACAATGCCATCGCCAAGTCATAGCATGCGAGGAATGCGAGCAAGCAGAAGGACAAAACTTTTTATGCAAACAAGGTTGCAAAGAAGATGGTGTTTTAGCAAAAGCAAAAGCAAAAGCTTAAAGATTGTAACAAAGATAAAACCACTGCGCAGGCTGTGGTTTTATCTTGGGTATTTGTGCAGTTTTAGCTTGTAACCTAAATATGTAGCAACTGGGTGCACTAAATAAGTTAATATGGTTGCCAGAAGGGCAATTTTAGGCTGAATATGCCCCAGAATGCACAAAACTGCCCCAGAACTTAACATATAGTTACCATGGTCTACTAGAGGCATGTATTGGCCATCTAGGTAGCCAAAACGACGTTTTATGAAGCTACCTAGGGCATGGCCAGCATACACTAAAACTCCTAGAAGTAGACCTAAATATATAGAAAACACAAAGACTTTCGCTGTGACAATGCCAGCTACAATGGCCACAGCTAGCCCTGGAATGGTGGTGGATTGGCCTAAAATTCTACGCTTGTCTGTTGGCCACAGTTTTTTGAAATCTAAAGGGTAATCATAATTTACAAAAGCTGGAACCAAACGTCCCAACACATACAGTCCGTTTAAAGACAAATTGATAGCCCAGCAAGCCAAGGTAAATTGCCAGAAACTAATTGTTTCTATCATTGTGTTCAGTTAAGTTGATAATGAAAAAGTTTTTTACCCCTTGTTCTTTAATGAGTTGCTCTACTACATTTAAACTTCGTGGGGTACAATGGTTACTTTCAACTACTAAGTTATACCAATAAAGTTTTGTTTTAGTAGCATCTTCAATTTGTTCAGCTTTAACGATGTTACTGTATTGGTGAGAAGTAGGTTGGAAATTGACAGTTTCTGGCGATGCTAACTGGAAACTGACTTTATTTTTTGGAGAATAGGGTAGACAGCTAACCCAAGGAATGGTTAGAGGCCCTAAGTTATTGAGAAGTTCGTTGTTATTCATGATTTGGTGAATGTGCAACGAACTTTTTGGTGTGACTTGGTACAAATTGAGTTGTCCAATGCTTTCTATTTTAGTCCAAGTTTCATCTATAGAAATTTTTGGTTCAGTGTATAAGCCAACTATAGCCCCTTCGTTAGGAATGACCAACTTAGAGTTAAAATAAGCGTTCAGGCTTTGAGCTAGGGGTGAATAAATTATAGTTCCTGCTAAAATTGTGAGTAAAATTCCAAGACGTGTGGTTTTGGAAACTATTTGCCAGTACAGCAAAGTTACTGCAATTGCTGTGAAAGCTGCAAGCATGTACAACGAATATTCTGCATCTGGAATTGTGTTAGTGTATTTACTGAGAATTAAAACCGCAGCGATATACAATGCAATAGGTGCTGCCAGCCAGAAAACCACTTGTTTGTAACTGGTTTGTTTTTTTGAGAGTAGCAACGTAGCTACTAAAGCTGGAACTGCAACAAAAACTTCTCTGTTAAATAGACCACCATCTAACAAATTTTTGATTACGCTAAAACTAATAACAGCATAGCTCAGTAACCATAATTCTGACCATTTGGCTTTTGAGTGATATAGTTCAATAGATTTTAGTATTAACAGAGTTATGCTAAGCAAAGTTAGCACAGCGCCTATGCTAACCAACCAAGATGGTAATAAATTTGAAAAAGCCAGCCCTGTGTCCATGTTTTCTTGAATTGCTACCCCAAACCAGGAAAGTATGTACCCCAGTACAGATTTAGTTACATGGTTATGGAATAGAGCGGTGCTAGAAATTTCGTTGGCGTTAAAGGCAATGACAAAATCTGTTATTTTGAATTGTAATTTTGAAAATAACCACAATAACATGAACACTCCGTAGCTAAAGTTTATCCCCAAGGTAGTAAACAAGAGCTTGTTAGACGGCACCCAACGTTGCAACAACTTGCTTATGACTGTGAAGTTTACAATAGAAAGACAACATATGTATAACAGAAACAGAAAAATTTTGACTGAACTTCGTCCGCCAGCAAAAATGTTTACCAAAGCATGACTTAAATAGCTGGCTAGATCTGACCAAAAAATGACAGCTCCGATAATGACAGAGCTGGCAATGATTGAGAACAATTTGATATTTGGTTTGGGCGACATGAAATTAAAATGAACTACCCATTTGGTGGTTTACAAAACCAAAAGTAGGAACACCTGCAAATGTTACATTCCACAAATTATTATCCACTTCCATATTTTGTGCGAAAATACCGTATTCATCTGAGTTAGGAGTACAGCCACACCACAAAGCAATTGCACCAGGTGCTTCGTAAACATATGTAAAGTAGGTTCTGCTAGGTCCGTCATAGCAGTTAATGCCACATGGGTCTATTGGTAATCGGCTTATGAAAGGGGAAAGTTCTGTTTGCAAATCTGTCCATGTAGCTGGCGTTGTTTCTGTAACAGTACAGCTTGGGTCTGCATTTTGCGGAGTACAATTAAAGGTGCTAGCTAAATAGGGGGCATGATTGTTCTCAGCAATGTAAAATTGTATCGCTGTATTTATTTGTTTTATGTCTTGAACACGTCTGGCATCCCTTCCCATTTTTCTGGCAGCAATGAGCGAGCTAACTACAATACTAGAAATCATACCAATAATGGCAATGGTCACTAACAGTTCAATTAGTGTAAATCCCTCTTGTTTATTTAGCTTCATAAATTTACTCATTGCTGTTTTTATCTTTGTTGTGCATTTTTAGGAGCACCTTTAAAAGTTGGTTTTGGAGCTTGGAATGAATAGAAAATAACAATTTGAATAATGGCCAATACTACTAAAAAGCCTACGAGGATGTAAAACTTTTTGGTGATGCGAAATTTGCTCACAGGTGCTTCCGCGCTTGGTTTGTTAGCTAATTCTTTATTGTGTTTGTCGAAGTAGTGGCTAAAATCTGCTTCTTTGTCTTGTGGTGGTGTTGGCATAAATTTAGTTGCTTACTTGTTATAAATATTCAATAAAAGGTTTGAGTTGAGGGTATAGTGGAAGTTTCGCTATTTCATCTTTGGTAAAAAAGCCTATTTCTTCATATTCCTCAGAGTTTTTAAAATTCAGTGCTTTAAATTCAGTTCTGAAGAACACCATAATTCTAGGAAAATCTGCTCTATCTACTGTTGGGTAAACTGCAATAGGTTTTTCGTCTAGAACATGACACGGTATACCCAATTCTTCGCGGCACTCTCTTTGCAAAGCTAAAATAAAGCTTTCATTTTTATTAACTTTACCCCCTGGAAATTCCCATAATCCATTTTCTTCTCGAATAAGCATATATTTACCTTCATTGTTGGTAAACACAGCTTTAACAGATACTTTGAATTTATTGTCTTCATCGTCCATACATATATTATACACCATATATGTTATAATAAGGGGGCATTTTACAGTTTGAAACAAAAATCAATGCCCAATATATCACCCTGGCTTGCCCAACTTAACCGGACTAGACCGGCGGACAAACTCGACCAAAACCTGGAAACAGGGATTGCTGTTATTGGTGGTGGCATAGCTGGAGTATCTACAGCTTATTATTTACTTCACAACACCGACAAAAAAGTAGCATTAATTGAAGGCTACCGCATTGCCCATGGAGCATCTGGGCACAATGCAGGGCAAGTGGTGAGCTATTTTGAACGACCTTTAACAGAATTAGCTGCGGAATTTGGGGTAGAAATGGCTGTAAAAGGGCAAAGCGCCATAGATTCTGCTTGGGTACTACTAGAAGAAATTATAGAACAAGCTGGTATTCAAACTCCTTTAGCTCAATTTACCGGGTACGCAGGACTTACCACTTACGAACAAATTTTATTGCGTCTTGAAAACAGCCAGTTACGTCGTAAAATGGGTTTAGTCCCCAAACCTATGATGATAGCAGAAGAAGCCGGTTTAACAGAAAAAATCCCAGCTGAACACGAAGGGCTGTATTCAATTTTTAAAAAGCGTGATGTGCTAGCTTTGCTGGAATCTAAAGATGCGAGTTATATTGCTGCATGGTCATCTAGAAAAGGGTGCATGAACAGCGCTGTATTTTGTGAAGAAGTTATTGGCTATTTGCTGAATAAATATGCTGATAGATTTGTTTTAGCAGAAGAAACCCCTGTTCATAAACTGGTTTTGCAAAAAGACAAAGCCATACTCAAAACTGAAAAGTATGAAGTTACAGCAGAAAAAGCTGTGCTATGCACCAATGGGTTTGAAAGCATTCATATTGAAAATGAAGTTGGTTTAGACATAGACGGGCGCTACCATGAACAAGTTTACGGGGTCATTGGTTACATGGCAGGGTACTTAGATACTTTGGACAAAAACCCTACAGCCATAGCTTACTTTTCAGAGAATAACAAGCAAGAGCAAGACCCATATTTTTACTTAACTAGAAGGCCGTATGAGGACGAAGACCAAGAAAGACATAATTTGGTTTGTGTAGGTGGTCCTGAAGCGCCACTAGACAGCAAAACTGAGTATAAACGGGAGCATTTGTACCCTAAAGATGCGCAGAATCAAATAGATAAATTTTTAAAACAGGTTTACAAAGATAGTCCAACAGGGGACATAGATTACAAATTTCAGTGGCATGGCTTAATGGGGTATACTAAGAACTGGGTGCGTATGATTGGAGAAGAGCCGTGCAACAACAACTTGCTATACAATTTAGGTTGCAACGGGGTCGGAATTTTACCTTCCATATATGGAGGGAAAAAAATAACTGACATAGTAGCAGGAGTACCGCAAGAAGAATCCATTTTCGACATTAGAGATATGCGCTGCTACATTCGCAACGAACGCATAACCAAAAATTAAACTATAAAACCAAAGTTAAATAGAACAAATATTTTATGAAAAAATCTAAAACTAACTACACTAAAATTATTCTTCCTCCAGGAACAGAGCAAGATGAGATTGCTTGGTCCGACAGACAGTGGCAGCAGCTGGCAGCCATTGAAAAAGGGGGCTTTTCTCCACAGCGGCTAATAAGAATAATGAAAGAATTGGTTTTGGGGTACAAGTTCGTGCACAAGTACCGCAAAGCTGTGACTTTCTTTGGTTCTGCCCGTTTTGGATTTTCAGACAATGTTTACCAAGATGCCACTGAATTAGCTTATATGCTTTCTAAAGATGGTTATTCTATTATTACTGGCGGCGGCCCTGGGGTTATGGAAGCTGCTAACAAAGGAGCTATGGATGCTGGAGGAAACTCTATTGGACTGAACATTCAGTTGCCCAATGAACAGCGCATTAACAGTTTTGTAAACCAATCCGCATCCTTCCACTACTTCTTTACACGTAAAGTTATGCTGGCTTCTGCATCGCAAGTTTATGTATTTTTCCCTGGTGGGTTTGGTACCATGGATGAGTTGTTTGAAATGTTGACTTTGGTACAAACCAAAAAGGTTTCTCCTGTAGCAATTATTTTGGTTAATCGAGAGTTCTGGAAGCCGCTTCTGAGCTGGATAGAAAATGTGATGTACAAAAAGAATAATGCCATCAACAAAGATGATTTAAAGTTGTACTATGTGGCAGACCATGCTGCTATGGCTTTAAGGCTTATTCGCAAGCTTGAAAAACAACACCGTTTGCCTGTACGTAAGAAGCGTGCCGACTTGTGGACTCACCAAGCAGAAGGCTTGGTTATGCCTAGTGAAAACTTGGTGCCAAAACTGCCGAAGAAGAGGAAGACAACAAAAAAGTAGCAGCAATACATTTTATATAAATTATCTAAAAAGCGCTTTATTTAAGCGCTTTTTAAATTCATACTAATATAGTGAGTTAATATATTGTCTTGTACTTGAGTCAAGTATTCCGGACTTTGATAATCCTACTGACTTTTGATATTTGACAAGAGCTTGCTTAGTAGCAGAATTGAAGATTCCTTGCTTGCTAGCTTTTTTAGATTTTAAAAACCCTTTTTCTATAAGAAATGCATTGAGCTTGTCTACGTCAGCTCCTTTAGACCCTTTTTGTAATTTTTTTGTAAAGTTATAACCTTCAGTTTGTTGAGGGGTTGGAGTTTGAGGGGTATCTATAACTGGAGTGCTCGGCGTTGGTATATAGTTCAGATAGTCTTTTTTAATTTGCTCGGCATTCCATATTATACAATCACTATTATCATCGAATAAATACATTGTATCACCGATACCATCTAGTTTAGTTCCTCCTATATCAATATGTACAGTTTTTCCTTCATATCTCCACAAGCTTAAACCACAGCCAATACCATACTCTGCTATATATATCTTATTTCTCGAGTCCTTTAAGATAATCAGACTGTTACTGTTAAATTCTTCTATTAGTTCAAATTCTTGTAAATTATATAAAGTTTTTGAATTAGATATGCTACAACTTGATGTACTTAATATCCCCGGAACATACATAGTATTAAAGATACCAGGGCTTGAGTATGTATCTATGTATACAGAAGATCCATAGTTCATATCCCAACTATAACAGCCATAACCGTAAGTAACTAAATATGCTTTTGAACTATCAACAAGTAATACTTTGTTGTAGCTATATTTATCGTATACCAAAAATTCTTTGTTCGAGTAAAAAGCGTGTGAGGTCTTTGATAAACCTGCTAATATAAACACGCAGATTATCAAGGTGATTAGCTTATATTTGTAATTCATATTTTTGGCTTAATTAAGCTCATTATAGAATTACTATATTCCTCTGTCAATAAAATAAATCACCTTTAGTAAAATGAAATAAAATCTGTAAATTGTTGTAGTATATGGTATACAATAGAAATATTGATAAGTTAATTGTTATGTATTATGGAAGATAAATCTGATGAGCAAATAGCCCTAGCGGTACAGCAAGGTAATATCCATATTTTTGGGATTTTGGTAGATCGTTACGAACAAAAATTGCTACGCTATGCTAAAAAGTTTTTGTTTGGTTATGAAGATGCTGAAGATTTGGTGCAAGAAGTATTCATTAAAGCTTTTCGTTATATTCAAGGGTTCGATGTAAATCGCTCATTTAATTCTTGGATATATCGTATAGCGCACAATGAGTTTATTAATGCTATTCGCAAACGCGGCAGAGAACCTCTTTCATTTTTTGATCCAGATACTATTTTTCCTCACCCAACAGATCCTAAACAAGCAGATAGTGGAGTAGTAGAGCATGAGTTACAACAAGCATTAGATGCATGTTTAGATAAGCTGAACCCAAAATATCGCGAGCCGTTGGTGCTGTATTACTTTGAAAACTTGAATTATGAGCAAATTTCCGAAGTTATGCATATTCCAGTATCTACAGTTGGGGTGAGAATTAATAGAGCCAAGAAACAACTACACACTTTATATAAGCAATTAGAACAATAAATATATGTCAGAAGAAAAGAAATCCATTAAAGAAAATGTGCTAGCAACCATAGATAGCGGCAAAGTGGCTATGAAACCTAAATGGTATTTTATGGCTAAAGCTACACTATTGGTTTTAGGTATAATACTAGCTAGTTTGACAGTCCTCTATTTAGCCAGTTTTATTATTTTCATTATGCACCAAAACGGTATTTGGTTTGCGCCAAGGTTTGGTTGGCGTGGTATGGGCGAACTTATGTTTGGTTTGCCTTGGCTTTTGCTCGCAGTTGCCACAGCTTTTATTGTTTTGCTGCAGATACTAGTTAAGAAATATGCTTTTAGTTATGGTAAACCTTTGTTATATTCTGCTGTGGTAATTATTATTATGGTTTTACTTGGCGGTTTTCTTCTTGCTAAAACATCTATCCATAAAGGGCTGATGGATAGAGCTCATGATAACCATTTGCCTTTTGCTGGCAAAATGTACAAAGAGTATGGACGACCAGTGCCCAATGGCAAAGTTACACCAGGCAAAATTGAACAAGTAACTGATTTTGGTTATGTGGCTACCACCCCATTGAATGAACAACTTAAGGTGCTGCTACAAGATGATGAGCAAGAGATTTATAAAAACAGTTTTGTTGTAGGGGATGATATAGTAATTTTCGGACAAAGAGATGGAGACCAAATTACAGCTGTAGCAATTCACAAAGTTAGTAAAAATATGTTTACGGGTAGAGGAAAAGAAAAGTTTGGCGGTCGGGAGCCAAAATAACTTGCTTGTTAAAAAACCGCTCAAATATGGGCGGTTTTATTTTGTAATATTTTGTTGTTCTAAGCGTAATAATAAGTGAACACCTAGGAAGTTCTAATTATTAACAACAAACTTATGAAAAAACCAAAAACTTCAACAATGGTAGCTGCTGCAGCTTTAACTCTAGGCCTAATGGCCGGGGGAGTAGGCTTAACTCAAGCAGCTTCTACTAGTACTACCAACCCTATGTCAGGTTTGGTAACTGCCATAGCAACAAAATTCAATTTGAACGCTAGTGAAGTAGAACAGGTATTCCAAGAACAACATGCTCAAATGGAAGCCCGTCATACGCAAGAGTATAAAGAGTATTTGGCTCAAGCTGTGAAAGATGGCAAGCTCAGCCAAGACCAAGCAGATAAAATTTTAGCTAAGCGCCAAGAGCTAGAGACTGAACGCGAAGCTAACAGAACTGCCATGGAAGGGAAGACTGACGAAGAGAGAAAAGCTTACATGGAAGAGCATAGAACAGAACATAAGGCAGAATTAGAGCAGTGGGCTAAAGACAATAACATTCCAACAGAATACTTACGTTTCGGTTTTGGAAAAGGTAAAGGCCCAGGTCATGGTCACGGCGAAGGTGAACACGGCTTTCGAAGAAATAAATAAGATAGCTTTAACAGCCCATTTAAACTAACTTTGAATACCAAAACGCCCCTAACAAGGGGCGTTTTGGGATATCAAGCCTTGACATATTACGCATAATAATATATGATATAAACATCTTCCCTGTGGGGTTTCCTGCAGGTGCCCTGGGGTTACGATCCCAGGGTTTTATATTTGCTTATGAAAAAAATAGATTTTGTTATAGATGGATTTAATGTCTATCATTCCATACGAGATTATGAGAAGCAATCTGGCCAGAAGCTCAGATGGCTTGATTTGAAAGAGCTATTGAGATCTAAATTGTATTTATTAGGAAAAGATTGGGTGATGGGAGATGCATATTATTTTTCCGCTTTTGCATCGTTTTTATTGCCCAAAGATCCACATATTGTAATTAAGCATAAGACTTATATCGAAGCACTGCGAACAACCGGTGTTGTTGATATAATCTCCAGGTTTAAAGTTAAGAATGCTTTTTGTAAGAATTGTGGCAAAATCTTTCAATCACCTGAAGAAAAAGAAACAGATGTTGCCATTGCATCAAAAATTATTGAACTTGGCATAAATAAAAAATGTGATGCAATTGGAGTTGTTACTGGAGATACAGATATTATTCCCTCGATAAAAACAGTAAAAAAACTCAACCCACTTTTAAAAGTAGTTTCGTTTTTCCCTCATGGACGAAAAAACGATTATTATAATCAAGTATCAGATAATACCTTTAAACTAAATGGCAAATCGTACGGAAAATATTTATTCCCTGATCAAATTATTAATCAGGATGGTTCGGTAATCAATAAACCATTTTCTTGGTAGCGCTACGGCGCCGTTCGCTTTGCTCCGGCACTTCCACTAACATTTCCACCTCTGGTGGAAATGGGAAGTTGGTCGGAATCGAACTTCGTTCACTTGCCCAAAACGAAACCAAAAGAAAAAACCGGAACAAGTCCGGTCCTTTCTTTTGGTAGCGCTACGGGGAATCGAACCCCGATTACCTGGATGAGAACCAGGCGTCCTAACCATTAGACGATAGCGCCATGTTAGCAAAAATCTTGTATATTATAGCGAATTTTGTGGTGCTGTTCAACTGTGCTATACTTGGGGTGGAATAAAACACATGGCAAAATTAATTTTACTCATTTTAACAATTTCATTCCTAGCTGCAGGTTGCGGCGGGGTGACTTTGAAGAAAAATGAGCCATATACTCCGAAAGAAAGTTATGAGCCTATTCCTCGCTAAATTTCTTTTTCCAGCGAATATTATAAATTTATTACATCACGCCCTCCCGCCTACCTAGGTGCGAGTTTTTATTTTCGGAGGAATAATAAGTTTACAAGGTTGGCCTAGCTCGCTATAAGCGAGGTGAATGGGCATGAGTTCGGTCCCTAGACACGTTGCGTGGGGTCAAAACAAAGTCTAAAGAAAGGCTGGTCGCCTAGTGTGAGTGGAGACTTGGCAAAGCATACACAAGTCAAAACCTTGTAAAATTACACGGACATCCAGAGTTGCTAAGGATGTCCGTTGTTTTTTATTGTTCAGGTTGGGTTATGTCGTCGGTGTTGGTGTTGTCTTGAGCTGCTTGAACTTCTTGACTAGCTGGTGTTTCTGGTAGTTTAATGGCTTGGGTGACTTCGGCAAAGTCTGGCAGGTCTTTTACGCTAGACAATCCCATTTGCTGGAGGAAGTCTGTGGTGACTTGGTAAAGCGAGCCGCGAGCATCGTGCGGGTTAGCAACTTTTTCAATGAGTCCGCGCATGAGCAAAGCTCTGAGGCTATACTGCGAGTTTACCCCACGAATAGCTTCTACTTCAGCTTTAGAAATTGGTTGGCGATAGGCAATAATGGACAAAACTTCT
>CAZQWV010000006.1:0-13543 GCA_964597185.1 uncultured Candidatus Saccharibacteria bacterium | reverse complement strand
ATCTAGAACTGCTTTGCTATCTGCACTGCTTTTTACTGCTTTCTTTGGAAGCACAGGTGCATTGTTTATATATTGTTGAATTATTGCAGCTTCTTCTGCGGTCACGGTGGCAGAAGCTGTTTTTGTATCTAGCCCTTGTAGGCCAGCTAAAATGGCAACTGCTACAAATAGCTTAATTGAAAATAGTTTCATATAAGTAAATTAATATTCTATAAGCTAATTATATATTAATTATCAAATATTGGGTATTGATCTGCTATAATTTAAGTATAAATTTATGCCTGCAATATTCTACTCTTTAAGTAAAACTCGGTTAGCGCTTTCTATTTTGATTTTAGTTATAATCATAGCAACTGCTGTTAGTGCTGTGCTGGTGTTTAACTCTGCTCAAAAAGAGCAAGTGGAATCCATGAGGAGCCGAGTAAGCACCTTAGCTCTAGCTGTTAGTACAGATGATATAGTTTCACTTAGCGGAACTGAAGACGATGTACGAACCTTAAACTACAAACATCTCAAAGAAAAGCTTATAAAGCTCAAAGATGTAAATACTGATATAAAATTTGTTTACTTAATGGGTCAAAAACAAGAACAAATTTATTTTATAGCTGATTCCGAAGATCCAACATCAGAAGATTACTCCCCTCCTGGTCAAATATATGAAGAGGCTACAGAAAGCTTAAAATTAGCTTTCTTAGGAGAAGGGCCTATGCAAGAAGTTAGCTCTGACCGCTGGGGAAATTGGCTTTCTGTTTTTGCACCTATTACCGATGCAAATACAAACCAAGTGATTGCCATTGCTGGCTTCGACCTGCCATACCAAAAATATATGTCTACCATAGTGCTTTCAACAGCAGTGCCTGTGGCAATTGGTATATTCATTATTCTTTTGCTTATAGGAGCATGGCTAGTAGCGAAGCAAGATGAAAACATTCTACATTTAAAATCTGAATATTTTTCAATTGCTGCGCATGATTTACGTACACCGCTTACTGGTATTAAATGGGCTATTATGGCTTTATCTAATTCTAAGCCTACAGCTCCTCCTCACTACCAAAATGTGTTTAAAGAAATCACTAAAACAGCTGACAATATGATATTGTCAGTCAATGAATTACTAGATAGTAGTTCATTAGAATCTGGCAAAGCTAACCAATTGATAGTTGGGCCAATAAAAATTCAAGATCTAATGGCAGATGCATTCAGACCTTTAGAAATTAGTGCCAAAGAAAAGTCTGTGGAAGTAATTTGGGAAATACCAAAACAGTCTTTAGTAATCCAAGGTGATTCAGATAAATTAAGACGAGTATTCGCTAATCTATTTTCCAATGCCATAAAATATTCCAATGAAGGCGGTGCAGTATTTGTATCTGTCAAAGCTGATGGTGGTATAGTAACCATAAAAGTTTCTGATTCAGGTATTGGTATACCTAAAGCGGAACAAGCTAAAGTGTTTGACGGGTACTTCAGAGCTAGCAACGCTAAGCAGCATACTGCACAAGGAAGAGGTTTAGGCTTATATTATGTTAAAAATGTAGTAATTACACATGGCGGAGATATCTCTTTAGACTCATCCCCTGAACGTGACACCACAATTACTACCAAATTGCCTCTCAAAAAATAATGACTTTGAATATTTTACACCTAGTTGGACTTTTTCTATTGCTTAGTGGTTTTGTAATAGGCTTAGGCAGTGTCACAGTCATAGACATGCATGGCTTCCTGGGCAGAAAATCTTCATATTGGACAGAAGCCACGACCAGGACTCATAAAGTAACTAAACCACTTATTTGGATTGGCACCATTTTAGCTATTATTGGTGGTTTAATTTTTTATAGAGAGCAGACTTTGTCTGGTATTCCACTATTCCACTTCTTAACTGCAATAGTTTTAGTAATCAATGGATTATTTTTAAGTTTCTGGGTTAGTCCAAGGCTCCTAGAAAGAGAACGCCAAGGTAAATCTGCCGAGCTTTTACCTGCCAGTTGGCAAAACAAAATCATGGTTAGCCTAATTTTATCTGATATTGGGTGGTGGGTTAGCTTACTTTTGCTGACTATATATCTTTTACAATAATTTGACACTATCCTATAAAGGACTTACGATTTAAATATCATTAACATAAACAAATGGAACACGAATCACAACATCACCCACACTCTGACAAAAGCCACTTGCATGGCTTAGAAGGAGTATTCGACACCTACCTTCATTTGAAGGCTCCATTCCAATTACCAGTAAAAGCAAAAGAATTTATTGTAGAATATGGTCCTTGGATTAGCTTAGTTCTGTTAATTATTGCTGCTGTTGCTATTTTGCCTCTATTGGCTTTGGCCTTAGGCTTAACAGTTGTAACTCTACCCTTCCAAGCTGCAGTTGGTGCAGTACAAGTAACTACTGGAAATTATATCCACCTTGTTATTGGATTAGTGACTATGGTAATGCAAGGTGCTGCAATACCAGGATTATTGAAACGTAAACTTTCTGCATGGCACTTGCTGTACTACTCCAGTCTTTTATCGGCAGTTGGCAGTTTGCTAAGTGGCTCTGTGGTGGGAACAATAGTTGGTTTGGTCATTGGTATGTACATTTTGTTCCAAATCCGATCTTACTACAAATAGACGCTATCATAAAATTAAACCTTCCCTCAAATACTACAACCACTTAGGTTGCTGTATTGCTCCCGGGAAGGTTTTTATTTTGCTATAATTACTTTATGAATAATGGTTTATTAACTTTGCTAGTTTTAGTTGCAGCAGCCAACTTGCTTTCTTTTATTGCCGTTGGGCTAGACAAAAGCAGAAGTATCTCAGGAAATAGCAGAATCTCTGAGGTGTATTTTTTCTTTTGGTCTTTGTTCTTTTCCTCTTTTGGCGTACTGCTTGGCATGGTTACTTTCCATCACAAAACAAAAAAACTATATTTTACAACTGGAATTGGGTTAGTGTTAATTCAACAAGCAATTTTAGTACTACTATTATATGAAAAACTACAATAATCTATGAAACTGAAATTAATAAACCTTAATGCTTGGTGGGGTGGAATATACTTGTGGGATAATATTGTATCTTACTTACAAAAGGAACAACCAGATATTGTAATGCTGCAAGAATGCTTTGCTTCTGGAAAAAAAGAAGACCCACAACACCTCAACACAGCACAGTCTTTGGCTAAACTTTTGGATATGCCTTATTGTGAATTTGCTATGGAATGTATTCTAGATAATGGGACCATAAATGCACCAATGGGTAATGCTATTATTAGTAAACTCCCCTTAAACAATGCTCACCTCTCTTGGATTCACGGTACTGGACCTAAAACAGTAGATGACAGAGACCGCTCAATAGTGCCAGACATGCCAAGAAACTTGTTACACACTAAAATCACAATTGGAGACCAAGCATACAATCTTATAGTCACTCATGGTGTGTGGGCTCCCGACCACAACGAAACCATATTACAAAAAAATATGGGTCAGAAAATTTATGACTACATATCTAAATTGGACAACATCATACTTACGGGCGACTTCAATATTAACGAATATACAAGCACCATAAGTATGCTAGAAAAAAAATTGGTGAATGTGTTTAAAGGTGAAAGAAAATCCAGTTTTAATATGCAACAAAAAACCAACCCAGGCTATGCAACTGCTGTGGTTGATTTTGTTTTTACCAGTCCAAATATTCATGTTGTGTCTCACCGCTCAGCAGAGGACAACGTATCTGACCACCAAAGCCAAATAGTAGAACTGGATTTATAAATCCGAAAGTTATTTCAAATCTGAAAGGTCAATAACCTCATCAATACGAATTTGAGAAACAAAATCGGGGATGTGAGAGACCATTACCATAGCGCCTTCATATGCATCTAAAGCTTCTGCAATAATTGGCAAATGTCTAAAATTAATATGGTTAGTTGGTTCGTCTAAAATAAGCAGGCCAGGTTGTTGGAGTACTAACTTACAAAATGATAACAACCCTTTTTGCCCTTCAGATAAGGCAGCTATTTTCTTAGCCAATAATTTTCCGTCCAACAAGAATCCTGCTGCAGTTGAGCGTAATATATGTTCATCGTATAATCGCATAGACTGTTGCAGCATTTCAAATGCAGTTTGTTCAAAATCAAAATTGGAAAAATCCTGTTTATAATACCCAATGGTTACCTCTGGGGCTATAATGAAATCGTTCGGCGAATCTGGTTTGTTAGCTGCAAGTTTCTCAAGCAGAGTGCTCTTACCAATACCATTTGGCCCAGCCAATAGAACATGAGTGTTTTTGCGAACTGTAAGCTCAGGCTCCCCACTTACCACTTCGCCATTTTTGTAACCAGTTACTTTATTCAATGTTAATATTTTGCCATCAAAAAAAGTATCAAATTCTTGAGTTGGAATTTCAAAATTGCGAATGGTTCGGTCTTCTTGTCTAACATCTACTAAGCTATCTTCTGCTTCACTAGCAGCTTCTCTCATTCGTTTAGCTACAGCACGTAGCTTTCCGCCTTTGTGAGCGAAAACTTCTGCTTGAGCCTTTTTCTCTTTAATTTGAGATTGCATGCGAGCATTTTGCAAATTTTCACGCTCAATTCTTTTCTTAATTTCTTCTACAACGTCAAAATAGTTGCCAGTGTATTGTTCAATTTGCTTGGTAAACACATCTAAATACAGAACACCGTCGGAGAAAGCGTTTAAAAAGTCAGCATCGTGAGAAATTACTAATACTGTTTTTTCATACATCATCAAAAACCCTGTTAAATGCTCTACTCCTTGGGTATCTAAATTGTTAGTAGGTTCATCGAGCAGTAAAATATCTGGATTTTGAATTAAAGCATGAGCCAAAAGTAAACGAGCTTGCTGTCCTCCAGATAATTCTTTAACTGTCTTATCTAGTGGCAAATCTACATTTACTACAGCAAACACATCCTTAATAAGCTTATCTAAGTTATATTTCTTGTCTGTAAAGGCTGTAGCAAAATACTCTCGAATAGTCCAAGCTAGTGCTTCTTTGGGCATGACTTGTCTTGCAATAGCAATGGTTGCGTCTTTGGGTGTTAAAAAGATATCTCCTTCATTTGGTTTTATTTCTCCAGTTATAAGCTTGAATAGAGTAGTTTTACCAGCTCCATTTTGACCCATTAAAGTAATTCGGCTGCCATTGCGCAACCCAAAACTTGTTTCATCCAATACTTTTTTGTCAGGTTCATATGATTAGCTCACATCAGAGAACCTCAATATTACGTTATCGTTGGCCATAAAATTTGAAAAAAATAGCCCGCTTCCTACAGCGGGATTACATACATATTATAGCTATGAATATTAGCCCAGTCAATAATATAACTGCTATAATAGCTGTATGAAACCTTTGTTATCTTTACTTAATATAGAAAAGTTAGAAGACCTAGCATCGCGCTCCAACTACCGTTATGGTAAAGATATTGTCAAAAATGGTGTTATTAAAATTACCAAGTCTAACGTATTCAATGTTATTGCAGAAGTTGAGTCAAAAAACAAAGAACCTCAAACCACCACATTGTCATCTACACCTAAAGGGCTACGCTGGAAATGCAGTTGTACTGGTAGAAAAGATTTGTTCTGCCATCACTGTGCTGCAGTTGGAATTTTTCTAGTAAATAATGTAAAATGATTATAAATTAATTAAAATAATATTCATGGATTCAGAATCAACAAAACGCAACACTTTACCAATTAAAATAGCTGTTATTGCTTTAGTTGTTTTAGCTTATGTTGGCATAACAATGTATGCCAAAAATTCTCGCGAATCTAAGCCAGAAAACACAGCCAGTAATAACACCCCGGCACAGCAAACCAATGGGTTAAACACCACTGCATACAAAAATGGAACTTATACTGCAACAGGAACATATAATACTCCAGGCGGACCTGAAGAAGTTACAGTAAGCATTACCTTAGTTGACGGAATCGTAACTGCTACAAGTTCAACTGCAGTAGCTAAAGCTCCTGTCTCTGCTAAATTCCAAGAAGAATTTATTAATTCTTACCAAAACTTAGTTGTTGGTAAAAATATTAATGAAGTTCAATTAGATAAAGTTGCAGGATCTTCTTTAACCCCAAAAGGTTTTAACGAAGCTGTTAATCAAATCAAAACTCAAGCTAGCAATTCTTAAGTAGAATGACTAGCCGCGACTACGCATGGCAATACCAGTTCGAAGCTATTGGTACTCAATGGACTATTGATATTGGACAACCAACTTTAAAAGCCTCGCAGTCTGAATTAGAGCAAGCTATTCACAAGCGCATAAGGGAGTTCGACCAATATTATTCTAGATTCAAAGCCGACTCAGAAATTTCTAGAATGGCACAGCAAGCAGGCACCTATACACTGCCTGAAGACGGGTTTATACTTCTAGAATTTTACAAAAAGCTTTATGACTTAACCAATGGTTTAGTAACTCCTCTCATTGGCCAAGTCATGGAGCAAGCAGGTTACGATGCCAATTATTCATTGTTACCTAAAAACATAACCTCGCCCCCTACCTGGGACGAGGTTTTGCAATACAACACACAAAGTTTAACTCTCTTAAAACCAGCTTTATTGGACTTTGGTGCAGCAGGCAAAGGCTACTTAATAGATTTAGTAGCAGAGCAAATAAAAAATTTTGGCATCACCAATTTTTGTATTGATGCAGGTGGTGATATTGTAGAACAAAGCCAAAATTGGCCAGCTTTGCGAGTTGGGTTGGAAGATCCTCAAGACACTACTAAAGTTATTGGAGTAGTAGAACTTCTCAATGGTAGTTTGTGTGCGTCTGCAGGCAACCGTAGGCAATGGCAAGACTTCAACCACATTATTAACCCGAAAACCAAAACGTCTACAAATGACATTGCTGCCACCTGGGTATATGCTAGCAACGGCCTAACTGCAGATGGATTAGCAACAGCTATATTCTTTACTAAACCAGAGGAACTACAATCGCATTTCAATTTCGAATACCTTATAATGTATAAAGATAGAACTACAAAGCGGTCTACTGGGTTTCCTGCTAAATTGTTTGTCTCATAAACTAATGAATACGAAGAGCTATGAAATATATAGATAACTTTCTCAACTCCCTAACCATGTACAGACTGGTATTGTATGGTTTGTCTATGCTTTACGTATTCGCTTTAGGCCTAGCTTTTGCAGGACTGCTTCCTTTTTCAGTTTGGCAATTGTTATTATCTGCTATTGTGCTCATTGCTGGTTGTATTGTTAGCAATTCCTTACTGGCTCGCATTTTTCGCATTCCAGCCAATGTTGAATCTTCATACATTACAGCTTTCATACTCATCTTAATTTTACCCCCACCTACTTCAAGCACAGATGTGTTGCTAAGTTTGCTAGTTGCTGTCGTTGCCATGGCAAGCAAATATGTAGTGAACATTGGCGGCAAACATATTTTTAACCCAGTAGCTTTAGCTGCTGTATTACTTTCACTCAGCGGTTTAGGCGCAACCACCTGGTGGGTTGGCAGTTCGGTATTACTAGTGCCAACAGCCATTATTGGGCTACTCATGGTTCGTAAAGTTCGGTGGTCTTGGTTATTTTTAACTTTTACTTTTACTGCCCTGCTTACCATTGCCTATCAATCATATATAAACAACAGCCCAGTTAGCGAAACTTTGATGTTAGCAATTCTTTCTGGCCCACTCCTATTTTTTGGGTCTATTATGCTTACAGAACCAAGCACAACACCTCCTACCAAAGGCAAACAAATGGTGTATGGTGCTTTGGTTGGGGTATTGTACGGTACCCCGTTTAACATCGGACCATTGTACAACGCCCCGGAACTTGGCCTTATTCTTGGAAACATTTACTCATACATAGTTAGTCCCAAAGGACGACTGCTTATCTATTTAAAAGAAAAAGTTCAATACGCCCCGCTAATGTATGACTTTGTTTTTGAAACCAAACAGAAATTAAAATTTACTGCAGGACAATACATGGAGTGGACCATAACACCACAAAATAGCGATTCTAGGGGCAACAGAAGGTTTTTTACAGTTGCGTCTGCCCCAACTGAAAATGACTTGCGCATAGGAGTAAAAATCCCTGAACAAGCCAGCACCTTTAAGCAATATTTACAAACCATGCAACCAGGTGATCCCATGGTAGTAGGTCATTTATCTGGAGATTTTACTTTACCTAAAAATAATAACCAGACTATAGTAGCCATAGCAGGCGGTATTGGAATTACCCCTTTCCGAAGTATGGTTAAAGAGGCCATAGACCAGCAACATAAACTAGATATGGTCATATTTTACGCTTGTAGCGATGCAGGTGAATTTGTTTATCAAGACATTTTCAAACAAGCCGAACCTTTGGGATTAAAAACCATTTATGTTTTATCTGGAGGAAAAACTATTCCTGAAAATTGGAAAGGTCTTACCGGATATCTGACAGCAGACATAGTTAACCAGCATGTAAGTAACCCAAAGAAGAGCTTGTTCTACCTTTCTGGCCCAAATGTCATGGTAGATGCCTATAAAAAGCTATTGTTGTCTATGGGTGTTGCAAGACAACAAATTCACACCGACTACTTTCCAGGGTACTAAACCTTTTTGCCATGATATACTTAAATTATGGCGAATACCTGGCATATTGAATCACGAACCGAATTACTTAAACAGTTTAAGAGCTCTCATGAAGGCTTGACTCCTGCACAAGTTAAAGCCAATCTAGAGCTTTACGGAACCAATACTCTTCCCGAAGGCAAAACAGATAGTCTGTTTATTATTTTTTTGCGTCAATTCCAAAGCCCATTAATATATGTCTTACTTGGTGCTTGTTTAATTATTATTTGGACTGGCGACTACACCGATGCAATTATAGTTGGGTTCATTTTAGTATTTAATGCAGTCATTGGTACTATTCAAGAAGGTCGGGCGCAAAACACCTTAGCCTCTTTAAAACATTTCATAGAAACCAAAGCAACCGTACTTCGCGGTGGCATGGAAGAAATAGTAAACGATGACAAAGTTGTCCCTGGAGATATTCTCATTCTTGAAGAAGGCGAAAAAGTAGCAGCAGATGCCCGCCTCATAGAAGCTTCTGGTTTACTATTAGACGAAAGTGCTTTAACAGGCGAATCCCAGCCAGTAGCAAAAAACCCAGAAACTTTGCATCATGTTAATGTACCTATATCAGACCAAAAAAACATGGTGTTTAAGGGTACCAATGTTTTAGCTGGTTCTGGAAAAGCACTAGTCGTTTCTACAGGGTTGTCTTCTGTAATTGGAGGAATATCCAACACTATTTCTCATATTGAATCTGAGGACCCTTTAAAAAAGGATTTTAGACAACTTTCCAAAATAATAATCATAATGGCAGTTGTTATTTGTAGTAGCGTCTTTGGTTTGGGTTTGCTTTCTGGTAACAGTTTAGAACAAATGTTCATTGTAGTAGTGTCGTTAGCTGTATCTATCATCCCTGAAGGTTTACCAATTGTACTCACATTAGTGCTGGCTACAGGAGTATGGCGCATGGGTAAACGTAATGCTTTGGTTAAAAAACTCCAAGCAGTAGAATCTTTAGGACAAGCTAAAGTTATCGCTGTAGATAAAACAGGCACCATAACCAAAAATGAATTAGTAGTTCAAAAAGCATACTTGAACAATAAAACTTATGATATAACTGGTAATGGCTATGAACCAGAAGGACAAATTAGTTTCAATCAAGAGCCTGTCAGCCTAGCAACCCATAAAAACTTAGCAGACCTAGGACGGCTAGTAGGACTGGCAGCCAATGGTAGAGCCATCTACTCAGAAGAGCAACAAATTTGGCAAGTATTTGGTGACCCCACAGAAGCAGCTTTAGTAGCGTTTGCACAAAAAACAGGAAATGATCCAGAAGAACAAAAACTTAAAAACCCTCGAGTCGGAGAAATCCCTTTCTCATACGAAACCAAATACCACGCCATATTGAGCGAAACAGAACAAGGGTTAGAGCTGGGGGTTGTGGGGGCTTCAGAAGCAATACTTAAACTTGTTGAATATGAATGGGAAGATGGTAAGCAGATTCCATTAACCAAAGCCCGCCGCACAGAAATAGAACAAGCCATAGAACAACTCTCTGCAGGAGGATTTAGGGTCCTAGGCGTAGCTAGCAAGCAGCACTATACCAAAGCTTTAACTCACGACAACATTGCCAAGCTCAGTTTAGTTGGACTTATTGGTATGAGAGACATTCTCAGGCCAGAAGCTAGAGAAGCCCTACTCCGCTCCAAGGAAGCTGGAATTAAAGTTGTAATGATAACTGGTGACCACCAGCTAACTGCCCAAGCTATTGCTACAGAAGTTGGCATATTTTCCCCTGGAGATACAGTTATAACCGGAGCTGAACTAGAACAACTTTCAGACAATGAACTGGCTCATAAAATTAGTACGGCATCTGTGTTCGCTCGAGTTACTCCAGAACATAAAATGCGAATTATTGAAGCATACAAATCTAGAAACGAAATTATTGCCATGACCGGAGATGGTGTAAATGATGCTCCTTCCCTAGTTGCAGCAGATTTAGGCGTGGCTATGGGTAAAATTGGTACAGAAGTTGCTAAAGAAGCCGCAGACATTATCTTACTCGACGACAACTTCGGTTCTATTGCAGCAGCAGTAGAAGAAGGACGCAACATATACAAAACCATAAAAAAAGTTATTTTGTATTTAGTATCCACTGGTCTTGGCGAAGCATTAACCATAGCTTTGGCTTTATTGGCAGGATTACCTCTCCCACTACTGGCTGTTCACATAATTTGGTTAAATTTTGTCACTGATGGTTTCCTTACTATAGCGTTAGCCATGGAATCCAAAGAAACTGGGTTACTAGCCAAAGCCAACAACAAAAACATGAAGCAGCTCATAGATAGGCAAATGACATTTCGTCTCATCCTCATGGGTGTGACTATGGCTCTAGGTTCTGTTTGGGTATTTAGCCAAAACCAAGATGGCGACATGCTGAAAGCTTGGAGCATAACCATGACAGCCATGGCAGTATTCCAGTGGTTCAATGCATGGAATTGCAGACACAATACAAAATCTATTTTCCAACTCAATCCATTTACTAACATCTACCTCATTGCAGCCACTGTAGTAGTAATAGCATTGCAACTATTTGCCATTTACAACCCAGTCATGCAAAAGTTCTTAAAAACCACAGCTCTAAAACCCGAAGACTGGATCACTGTCATATTGGTATCGTTTTCAATTGTAGTAGTAGATGAAATTCGTAAACTCATTGTTCGTCAATATCAAAAATATAATTCATAATTCACACTCGTCATATGGAAATTACATTCTATGGAGCAGCTGGCACAGTTACAGGATCTAAGCACTTAATTGAAGTTCACAACTTTAAGTTATTGTTAGATTGTGGTATGCATCAAGGTTCACGTTCAGAATCCGAACTCAACAAAAAAAGTTTTGAATTTGAACCAGAAGATATTGGAGCCTGCGTACTATCTCATGCTCACATAGACCACAGTGGCATGCTGCCGGTACTTGTAAAAGAAGGGTTTCATGGGAGCATCTACACCACCAATGCTACAGCTGATATGGTACGTTACTTACTGGTAGATGCAGCAAAAATCCAAGAACAAGATGCCAACTACCATAACGACCGCCTACCACCAGGTGAAGATCCAGTCTACCCTATTTATACTATTGAAGATGTAGAAGCTATTATCCCTAGGTTCAAAGCTCTACCTTACTTCCGTACACAACGACAATGGCATCAAATAGCTCCGGGGGTTAAGCTCAAAGTTTATGATGCTGGTCATATTTTAGGGTCTATAATGCCTGTGCTAGAACTCTCAGAAAAGGGTCGCACAACCTACGTGTCTTACACCGGTGACTTAGGGCAAGACACAGCTCCACTTCTGCCACCACCAGAAAAAATTACTGAGCCAATAGAAACCATGTTATTAGAATGCACTTATGGAGATAAAACTCACAGCTCACTAGAACTAACTTACACAGAACTAGAAGAAGTCGTACAACGCACTTTTGCCAGAGGCGGCAAACTCATTATTCCAGCATTCTCTTTGGGCCGCACTCAAGCACTCATCTACCTGCTCCATAAACTAGAAAACGAAGGAAAACTACCAAACCAAAAAATTTATATAGATAGTCCGCTGGCAGAAAAACTGTTGGATGTGTTCATTAAGTACCCTGAAGATTATGACAAAGAAACTTGGGAAGACTTTCCTCCAGCAATGAAAGAAAAACCGTTCCAATTCCCTAACTTAATTTTAGTTAAAACTTCTGAAGAATCTCGCGCGTTAAATGAACTAGAAGGACCAGCAATTATTATTTCTGCTTCTGGTATGGTAGAAGGCGGACGCATTGTCCACCACATGCGCCACCAAGCCAGTAACCCTAACAACACCATTTTGTTTACTGGTTACCAAGCAGAAAACACTTTGGGACGACGTATTCAAGATGGAATTAGCCCAGTACGAATTATGGGCAGAGAAGTGCAAGTGAACGCCGAACGAGTAAGCATTAGCGGACTTTCTGCTCATGCTGACCGCGAAGACTTACTCAATCATGTAGCTGGCCTGTCTGCCACCTTGCGCCGCATATATTTAGTACATACCGAAATGCCGCAAGCCTTAGCTTTCAAAGCCCTGCTCCACGACCGCTACCCCAACATAGATGTTATTATCCCTAAAGTTGGCGACAGCATGCCACTATAAAAACCGTGATATAACTCATATATGATATAAAGTTTGACAAAAACCATACAAAATACTAAAATTTGTATGGTTTTATTAATGATATATATCACCTAACACATAAACTTATGTCTAACCAATCTGACCAAAAGAAAATCGGTGCTGCTATTACAGACATCCGAGAGCTCAAAGGCATGACCCAGCAAGAGCTGGCTAAAGCTTTAAAAACTAGTCAAAGCGCTGTGGCGCGCATGGAAAAAGGACAGCAAAACTTTACCACTGAAATGCTCAGCAAAATTTCCAAAGTTTTAGGGCAGCAAATCATTACTTTAGAAGAATCACAAAGCATTAGCATTGAAGGTGGCAAAACTTTGTCAGGCACTATTACTGTTAACACTTCTAAAAACGCAGCAGTAAGCCTTCTTTGTGCTTCCCTGCTCAACCGCGGCAAAACTACTCTAAAGAACGTTCCCAAAATTGAAGAAGTTCACCGCATTATAGAAGTACTCACTTCCATTGGAATGAGTGTTAAATGGGTAGGCAAAAATTTAGAAATTCAACGTCCAGCTAAATTGAATTTGGCAGCCATGGACAAACAAGCTGCAGTACGCACTCGCAGCGTGCTCATGATGCTCGGCCCCCTCTCTCACCTCTTTTCCGAGTTTACCTTACCTTTAGCTGGTGGCTGCAAGTTAGGCGAACGGACTGTGCGCCCACACTTGTATGCTTTAGAAAAATTGGGAGTGAAAATTAAAACGCACCATGACTACGACAAAGTTAGCCGCTGCAAACTCAAACCTTCTACCTTAGTATTGTATGATTTCGGTGATACCGTCACCGAATACGTGCTTATGGCAGA
>CAZQWV010000005.1:0-15172 GCA_964597185.1 uncultured Candidatus Saccharibacteria bacterium | reverse complement strand
AATATGAGGCCAAGCATAGTAACATTGGTTTCCCCAATTTTCCCTTTTGATAAATTCACCAGAAGAATTTTTTCTTGACCAATAATATTTTCCAGGATAAATGAACTATGTTTTTGAGCAATAATATTTCTCATTAAACTGTTGTTCAAAAAGCTGCCAAATTTTGAAGAGAAATAGTTGAGCATTTCAGATTTATGAAAATCTGCTGTGCTACCCATTTGTTTGGTCCAAAATTCTTGTACTAAAACGTCTTTTACATATTTTCTTTTGCGCATCTCATATTTTTTGTCCACAAACAACTTAGGAATTTCTGCTAGGGTGCCACCATCTGGACCAGCTATGACTGTAAGAGCGGCGTTGCGCAGCCAGTGTTCAAATTGAGGGCCAATTATACCAGTTTTTTGTGGGTCAAACATTTTATAAAATATTTGAATAAGTTCAGAGACAAGAAAATCCCTCTCTTGGTCTGACTTAGCTTCTAATAAATTTAAGCCCAAAGGAAATTGGCTATCTGCTGGGTCAAAAAGAACCACATCTTCAACTCTGTTTTCTGGGATACGCTCAAGTAACCAGTCAATGGATTCACCATGAGGATCTATAAAACATATTCCATTGCCATTGTGTATGTCTTGCAAAGCCATATTTTCGTATACTGTGGATTTGCCAACTCCGGTTTTTCCAATCATGTACATATGACGAAAACGGTCCGACCCGCCAATGGCTATGGGTGTACTTTTTCCTCTGTAGTTATTTATTCCAATTGTAACTGCTGGCATTAGTTTAGGGTTTTCTGTTCAAAATATGACGGGTTAAGAATGAATGAGAATTGGTCCAAAGTTTCTTGTTTTTGGTCTTCTAAACGCAACAGTTTTCTGGCTGTAGCTTGTTCTCGGACAATTTTTTCTTTCATAGCATAGTAAAATTTTAGAGAAACAAAGGGGTGTAATTGTTCAATTTGTTCTATGCGCTGAGCGAATAGGGAGTCAGCGGTATGCTCAGTTAACTCTAGATTTGTTGTTTGGTCATTGTCTGTTTGCTCAGACAATGAATTTTCTTTGGAAGGAATTAGTTCTTTATTCATGGCTGTTATTTTTCTAGCAAGCTGTTGGCAATTAAGGTCTCGCAAGTATTTTCTACGAATCGCTTTATTGGCCTTGCTCCTAAGCGCGGATCAATTATTTCATCTATCTTTTGTTCTAGCATTTTTACGTCAATGTCAAAGCTAATGTTGTGGTCCGAAACCCGTTCTTCAATTTTATTTATTTCTAACAAAGCAATATCTAACAAATCTTCTCGGGACAGAGGGTTAAATATGACTATAGCATCAAAACGGTTAATGAATTCTGTACGAAAATGTTTTTGTAGTTCTGGCATAATGTGCTCTCTCAAAAAATCTTGCGTTTGAACTTCATGACCTGTTGGCGGTTCAATAATCTTTTCCACAGCAATGTTTGAAGTAGCAATTAATACAGTTTGTGTCATGTCTACTGTTTGCCCTTGTCCTGAAGTTACTCTACCGTCATCTAATATTTGTAAAAAGATATCAAAAATTTTGGCATGAGCTTTCTCAATTTCATCCATTAAAATTAAACTGTGAGGCTCACTGCTCACGTGGTTAGTTAAAGCACCACCAGCTTCGTAGCCAACATAGCCAGGAGGCGCACCGAGTAAGCGAGGTAAAGTGTTGGCTTCATTAAATTCTGACATATCAATGCGTAAAAAGCTTTCATTCTTCCCATAAAGTAATTTAGATAGGACTTTTGCAGTTTCAGTTTTTCCAACACCGCTTGGACCGAGTACTAAAAATGAACCCAAAGGACGATGAGGGTTTTTTAACCCCAACTTGGCGCGTTGAATGAAATTGGAAATAACTGTTAGAGCCTCATTTTGACCGATTATAGAATTTTGTAATTTTGGCAGGAGTTGTTTGAGCAGTTCTGTTTCACTAGTGTTTAGCTGGTTAAAAGGCACACCTGTTTTGTCTGCGACAACTCGTTGAATATCGCTTAGCAAAACTTCATTACGTCCCTGGCCCAAAGCTTCAGCTACAGACTCATCTAACACAGCAATAGCTGAAGAAGGGAGTTGGCCTAAGCTAGAGAATTTTTGGCACAGAGCAATAGTTTTACTAGGGAGTTGGGGATCTATGGTAACACCTCTGCGATTTTGCATTTCAGCACCAGCCTCAGTTAAGATTTGCTCCAATTCTTGAGCTGGTTGAGTTTTAAGAAAAAGTGTCTCAAATAAGCGGAAAAAACCTGGGTCTTGTTCTTCCAGCCATGCATGTTCATGAGGCTCTAAAGATAGCACCAGTCTATTTTGGGGATGTTCTGCCAAAGATCTAAAAAGTCTGGTCATGCTATGCAGGAGTCCTGGTTTGTTATATATCACAGAACCAAACCCATCAACTATGACAATTATAGGTTCAGGCAAACTAGCAACAGCTTCTAAGTACCGGCTAGAAAACCCATTAGGCCCAGTGTTGAGGTTATGAAAATTTTCAGCTTCTAATTCCACTAAACGATAACGGGAAAATACAGCCATGTCGGAAATTTGTTTGGCCCAACCATGTAAGAACCGAGTTACACCAATACCAGTTTTACCAACCACCAAACAGCTGTTAGAAGTTGTTCTAAGTAAAATACGATTTAGCCTGGTAGATTCTTCAGCCCGACCAATTACTGTAGGTAGCCGTTTATGCTTAGACTCCCATTTTAAATCTAGATATGAAATTTTGGTAAAATCTTGGGCCATTTATAATTCAATTAAGCTGCTTGTCTAATTCTAATAGGTGATGTTCTGGTGGCGCGTCTTCTGGTGTTGGTGCTGTAAGGGGAACGTACAATTTCTTTCTTGGCTAGTAAGGAATCTCTTACTGTACTGCTAACAGAAGAGCTATTTTGTCTGAGTGAAATTCCTCCAGCAGCTTCTAATGCAGCTCGGTTGGCAGTGACAGCTTTTATTTTGGCTTTTTGGGAGTAGAGTTCTGCTTGCGGTGCGGATGTAGTTTTGGCATTACTTGTCTCTAATTTATCCTTTTTTTGTAGTTCTGCCACCCTAGCCATTACCAGACTTTGTCTTTTTTCAGGAGTTCTTTTAACCAAACTAATTGCTGGTTTTTGTTCTACTCGGTCTCTTGTTTTCAGTGGTATTTCTAATGTAGTACCTTTTTCAGTTTGGTTTTTAATCTCAGCTGTTCTAGAGTTTTCTAAATTGCCATTTATTTTGAACTCATATTCTTCGGTTACATTTTCTTGTTGAATTTCCATTTGGGACTCAACAGCTATGTCTTGTACTTCCTTGTTTTCTGTTTCTGTGACTAGTTCTTCTAATTGGACAATTATTACTTCTGACTCGGCAGGTACAGTGCCTGCATTTTGTATCTCTTGCAAAGAAATTTGCGTAGATTGTTCATTTTGTTCAGGCAAAGCATGGCTTTCTGGTTTTAAAGCAAACAATTCTACTACTATATCAGCTTGTTTAGGAGCAATAGATATCTCTGGAGAATATGCTTCAATGACTTGAGGTTCAGCAAAAATTATATTTTCATCTACAGCTTCAGTAACCTCAGTAACTTTTATTGTTGGGGTTTCAGTTTGCTCTGATTCAATGGTTTGAACGATTTCCGTTGGAATAATTGTTTCAACATCTGTCTCTTGGCTTGATTCCTCCCTGAGTGATATTGGCTCCACTGTCTCTGTCTGTGAGGTTGGTTTGGTTTGATTATCATATTTTTGTTGCGTTTCTTCTTTTGGTATTAATGGTAGTTGTGTTTCTTCTTGAGCGCTGTTTTTGGTGACTGATTCCTGTTTTAGTTGAGTCGTCTCTTGGATAGTACTAACTGGGCTATCATATTCAACACTATCATTTGTAATATCTACGCTGGCTTCGGTTTTCTCTAAGTGTTCTAGTTCTTGCTGTGCCTCTTTCTCTTCTACTTTTGCTTTCGCTTCTTTTGCTTCTTCTGAGTTCTGTTGTATATCTTCTCTTGAGTTCTCTTCTACTAGGTTTTCTTCTAATTCTTGTTTTCGTTCTGGTTTTGTATTTTCTGTTGTATTTTTGGTTACATCTTCCTTTGCGTATTCTTTTTCTCCTACTTCTTCTATTCTGCTTTCAGCCGGCTCTTTATTTGCTGAAGCATTGCCTGTTTCTGGCTTGTCTTTAATTTTTAAGCCAGCACTTTCAAAAAAACTAATTAAATTGAACAACTGTTCGCCACTTGCGTTTGACTCTTCAGTGAAGTCTATTTGTGCAGGCTCTACACTTTTAGCCTCAACAGATGTATTTACAATATTTTCCTCTACTGGTGCGCTCGGAATTGTTTCAAATGCTGGAGATAAATTGAATGTTGGAGCTGAATCGGATGCAGAGCCAGGTTCAAAATAGGTTGCGGGTTGCTCTACATTAAACCACAGTTTTGGTTCAGTATTTTTTTCTTGTTCAACTAATGTATTTTGTTCCAACCAACTTTGCTCTAACCAGCTTTGTTCCGTATTCTGAATTTCTGTGTTTTCCTCCGCCTGAATTTCCACTGGCTCAATCACAGAATCTATATTGATAGTAGACGCTTTTTCATTTTCCTCTTCTGGGTTTGATCCATCTGAAGCGAGCTCTGCAGAATCTGCTTCTACTACCTCAGGTTCAGAAACTTTATAGCTATCTAAACGTAAACTAGCTCCATCTGGGCCGTGGTCATAAAGAATATAGTCCAACTGCCAAAGTTCGCCATTGTATTCAAATTCTTTTTGGTATATTACTCCTTCAGAACCTTCCTTGCAGGCATCAATAAGCACCTGTTTTAACCCTTCATCTTCTGTAATAATTTCTTGGCCTTCTATTATGATGGTGCCGCCAGTTTCAGGGTGGGGTACAAATCTGCCTTCTGTTGAATATGTATCACCTTCAGGAGTTTCTGCTTC
This sequence comes from uncultured Candidatus Saccharibacteria bacterium, assembly GCA_964597185.1. GTDB lineage: Bacteria > Patescibacteriota > Doudnabacteria > UBA920 > UBA920 > CAYQEU01. The sequence continues at coordinate 10,253 of CAZQWV010000005.1, read as the reverse complement.
CTTAGCAGATTGTTGTTCAGCCTCAGTTTTAAGCTGTTCGTATATTTCTTGAGCTTCTCGTTCTATGTCAGCAGAATTTTGTTCAGTATCTGAAATTGAACTAAATTCAACAGAGTTTTCAGCAAAGTTTTCTTCTGCAAACTCTTCGTCTAATTCAATTGTGTCGAAATCTTCATTTTCCATAAAAAATACCGCCTATCCTGAGGCGGTGTACAATAGCTAAACTGTTCCTGCTCGGGAGAATAGGTTCGTTTAGCGATCTGACTTCTGGTTTTTGGCCAGTTACAGTTGCGGCACAGTGCCGGATTTACACCGGACTTCCCTAAACAAACATTTAAATTTTTATCTATAAATTCATTGTAGGCTGGTCTACTGTCCTTGTCAATTTAGTGAGAGATTTCGCTATTCTGTTGGCCATTTGTTGGGATTTTTGGTAAATCCACTCCAGGGAACAATTCAGATAACCCTTCTGTATTGTTGATATGCTCGGTTTTGATAAGTCTTATAAAATATTTACTTGATAGAAGTAACAATTCTTGTTCAACCGAAGGTTCTATGACAAAAGGGGATATCCAAATACTATTTTGCCATTTCTTAAACCCTAAATCTTGCAATTTTTGCCGGAGAACATTGCGCACTGAACGAAATTTTTCTGGGATATCAAAAATTATAATATTCCATTTACTATCAACTGTTGGTTGTTTAATGTGGATAACTTTTTTCCCTTGTTCTGTAAGAAAATATTGGTTTGCTTGTTTGGCAATTAAGTTGGCTTTTTCTAAACGATACAAAGCAGCAGAAACTTTTTTATTATCTGCGGTTTGCTCATATTTATCAATGATTTCACCTTTCTTTAATAAAGAAGTGTGGTCTAGGCTAGATAAAATTTCTACAGAAAGGTTAGATAAAGATTTTGGCATATATTTATTGTAGCTTATTTCTCAAAATATGGTATAATTTAGTTAAACAAGTCGAGCTATTTATTGATATAAATACAATAATTAACACAAAAATATAATTTTAAGAAAGGATATTCTTCTATGCCCGATGAAATGAACAACAACGCGGGTCAACCAGCTGGTTCTGGTGCAGGCAAAGTATCTGTTTTGCCTTGGGTAATATTGTTAGTAGTAATTTTGGCAGTTCTTATTGGAGCAGTTTTGTTCCGTGACCGCATCATGCCAGACAAAAAAGGTGCAGAACAAACCAATGAGTCTACTACTACAGAAACACCATCTGGTTACCAATCTGTATTCTTAACCAATGGCCAAGTATACTTTGGTGAAATTGATTCTTTGACAGACCAATACCTAACACTCAAAGATATCTATTACTTGCAGTTGCTTCCAAGCGATCTCCAAGGTCAACAGCAGCAAAATACTCAACAACAGCAAGGTCAGCTAGCTTTGCGTAAATTAGGCAAATCTGGTGAATTGCATGGTCCAGTTGATGTAATGAAAATCAACCGCGAACAAATTTTGTACTACCAAGAAATTACTGAAGAAGGCGAAGTTATGAAAGCTATTCGCAACTATCAGAAAAACCCAAACAGTAACCAACAAGCTCCAGCAAATTCACAAGGTCAGCAGCAACAAGCTCCTAGCAACAACAGTCAAACCCCAGCAAATAACGCTGCTCCAAAGAACTAGTTAAAGCAAACAAACAAAAACAAAAAACTCCCTCGTAAGAGGGAGTTTTAATATTTGAAATTATTTAACCAGATCTTTTACTAAAGCGTCGAACCCTGTTGGATTTTGTACTGCCAATTCTGCTAACATCTTACGGTTAATTTGCACATTTTCTTTTTTCAAAATAGCCGCAAATTTGCTCCAGCTGCTTCCATTATCTCTCAAAGCGGCGTTAATGCGCATAAGCCAGATAGCACGGAAGTCGCGTTTTTTGTTGCGACGGTCACGGTAGGCATAGCTATCAGCTTTAAGTAAAGCTTGTCTTGCAGAAGCTAAGTTAGTAGAACGTCGGTTATCAAATCCCTTAGCTCGCTTCAGTATATTTTTTCTTCGTTTGTGGGCGGCAACGCCTCGTTTTACTCTAGTCATGGATTACTTGTGGTAAGGAATTAATGATTTAATATGTTTATTATTGTCTGCTAATGGAGAGTCGGTGCGTTTGTTCTTAGTAACTTTTCCTGTTTCTCGAGAGTTGAAATGATCTTGTCCTGAAGTTCGGTGCATTACTTTACCTGTTTTGGTAACTCGCAAACGTTTAGCTGCTCCTTGGTGAGTTTTAACTTTTGGCATAAATAAATAATTATTGTTTATTAGGGGCTAAGGTCATGCTTAGGGTATTGCCCATTCGTTTTACTGGAACTTCTACCCGATAGGGGACGGTTAGTAATTCTTGAAAACTTTGCATTTGCTTCTCAGCTAAATTAACGAAAGCTTGTTCTCGGCCACGCATGCGTAATTCTACTTTTACCATATCTCCATCTTCTAGAAACCCTACTGTATTGCGGGCTTTAGTTTGAAGGTCATGAGTACCAATACGGACACTTAAGCGGACAGTTTTAACTTCCACTTTTTTAACCTTTTTCTTTTGCTGTTGCTCCTGCTTTTTTTGTTGATAGCGGAACTTATCGTACAGGATAAGTTTGGCTACAGGAGGTTTAGCGTTTGGAGATATTTCCACCAAATCTAGGCCATGTTCTTCTGCCAAAGCAAGTGCCTCAGAGAGTGAAAACACACCTATTTGTTCCCCGGTTTCTGAGATAACTCGGATTTGGGGAGCTGTAATTTGTTGGTTTACTTTAGTTTTTTGCAAGCTTTGTGCGAGCCTTTCTTATGTTAGACAGTTATTGTCTGGGCTTAATTATAACTTTTATTGGCAAATTTGTCAAAGGTATGCCCATAAGCTACAATTATGGGGTACTTAGACCCAAAAATGAAAGAAAAACAAATTATACAAAAGATAGCAGAAGCACCAGCTGAAGTTTTAGACGAAGCTGTAATTGAAGCAGAAAAAGTTGCCGGCCGTTTCGTGAGCAAACGTCCTCTAAAAAAAGCTCAAAAGTTATGGGGTAGCTTTGGGCCTGGTTTGACCTCAGGAGCTGCAGATGATGACCCTTCTGGGATCGCCACCTACTCACAAGCAGGTGCTCAATATGGGTATGGGTTTTTGTGGTTGTCTTTTTTTACTTTTCCGTTAATGACTGTAGTGCAGGAGATGAGCGCCAGAATCGGCATGGTTACTGGTAAAGGTCTAGCTGCAAATATTAGAGAAAATTATTCAAGAACTGCATTACTGGTTTGTACGGGTTTGCTTTTTGCTGCCAATGTATTTAACTTAGGGGCAGATTTGGGCGCTATGGCAGAAGCGGTTCGTTTAATGATTCCCCAACTGAGTTTTACCTGGTTAATTTTCTTTTTTACTGTTGTTAGTTTGGCTTTGCAAATTTATACCACCTACGAACGCTATGCTCACTATTTGAAGTATTTAGCTTTTGTTTTGTTGTTGTATGTATTTGCAGCACTGAGTATAGAAGGACTAGATTGGCACGTGATATTACAAAAAGCAATAATACCAAATTTTGCTTGGGAAAAAGAACAGATATTGTTAGTTTGCGCTATTATAGGTACGACAATATCTCCATATTTATTTTATTGGCAAAGTTCTCAAGAAGTAGAAGAGAAAATTTTACATCGAGATGAGCATCCAGCTATGCGAGTTAGCAAAAAAGCTATAAGGCAAATGCGCATAGATGTATTTATTGGTATGTTGCTGTCCAATGTAATTATGTTTTTCATAATTGTGACTTGCGGAGCCACTTTATTTCCCAATGGTATTGCTATTCAAACAGCAGCAGATGCCGCCAATGCTTTGCGACCTATAGCTGGTGAGGGAGCCTATATCTTATTTGCTCTAGGAATTATTGGTACAGGCTTTTTAGCAGTACCAGTTTTGGCTGGGTCTGCTGCATATGCTATGGCAGAAAGTTTTCATTGGAAATTTGGATTGTATAGAAAATTGAAAGATGCCCATGCTTTTTATGGGGTTATAATTATTGCCATGCTTATAGGTCTGGCTTTAAACTTTGTTGGTATAGATCCAATCCAAGCTTTAATTTGGTCTGCTATTGCAAACGGCATAGTAGCGCCAATAGCTTTGGTGTTTATTGTCTTGCTGAGCGGAAGTAGTAAAGTTATGGGTCATCATGCCAACCCTAAGTGGTTAACCATGGTTGGCTGGGCTATTGTAGCTATTATGTTTTTCGTTTCCATAGCCACGCTAGCTGCAATTTGGTCGTAAAATATTGTTATAAAAAACCCGCGGACTCTGTTACCGCGGGTTTTGTGTTTAGAAGCCCAAAGCTTCTTTTACCAATATGACTGTTATTCGTCCTGGGGTTATTTCTCTATTTACTATTAGCAATTTGCTAACAAAACTTCCAGGTACACCATAAGCTTTTTTAGCTCGTTCACTTTCCAGCGGAAGCACATGGTCATAAATTCTAGCTTTAGCTTGTTCTAAGTCGGCTACAATCTTTTGTGCGCCCACAACCCACACAACTTTATCTGAACCATAAGCGTAAGCAGGGAGTTGGCTTCCTGTATTGGAAGCAATTACTACTTCGCCATTTTGTGTAACAGCATGCACGCTCCCTATAACATATTCTGGGGCTGCACCCATTTGCTGCATTTGTCTTCCAGAAGTTTCTCTATCCATAGAATAAAGCTTTGGTTTTACAGCTTCATATTTTCCAGACTCATTTATTTCTTGCTCCAAGCCAATTGTATCTAAGGTCACAGAAGTCATAGTCATAACTTCAGCTCCAGAAGGAATGAGGTCTAATGCTTTTTCTTTGGCTTCAGCTCCAGATTCAGCAACAATAGCTGTTATGCCGTTTTGTTCCAGGGCGGCAACAACCTGACGAATGGTTTCATCCGAAGGAATGCTTGTATAATCCATATATAAAAATTATTTTTTTAAATCTTTAACTAAATTTTTTAGCAGATTAAGAGTATATTCAGTATTTACAGTGTAGAAAATTTCTTGACCTCGCCGTTCGTCAACTACTAAGTTGCAAGATTTTAGCACTTTCAAATGCTGGGAAACTGCTGGCTGAGATAGGCGAACTATTTTTACAAGTTCCCCAACAGTTTTACGGCCTTTCATAAGCGCTTCTACTATGCGGTATCGGGACGCGTTCCCAATACCTTTACCAAACTTCTCTATTTCATTGCATAGATCAGTCATATAATAATATTAGCATATTCTTATATATTGTCAAGCCGTAGTTGCGAAATTTTTATGTTAAAATAAGTTTATGGATAGAAATTTAGCATTGGAATTTGTGAGAGTAACTGAGGCTGCAGCCATAGCTGCTGCTGCTTGGGTTGGCCGAGGTGACAAATTAGCAGCTGACGGAGCTGCGGTAGATGCTATGCGCTCCCGTTTTAATCAAATCGATTTTCAAGGAACTGTAGTAATAGGAGAAGGAAGTAAAGATGAAGCTCCTGAGTTGTACAATGGAGAAAAAGTTGGAACTGGCACAGGGCCAGAGCTAGACTTAGCAATAGATCCATTGGAGTGCACCAATAGCGTAGCGTATGGCAGATATAATGCTATGTCTGTTATAGTTGCTGGCTTGGCAGGAAGCTTGCTTAATGCCCCAGACACCTATATGGAAAAACTAGCTGGAGGGCCAAAAGTTGCTCATACTTTAGATTTAAATAATTCTGTAGCAGAAACTATTACCAAAGCTGCAGCGGCATTACAAAAGCCTGTTGAAGAAGTTACTGTGGTAGTCATAGACAGAGAGCGTCAACAGCCTCTTATTCAACAAATAAGATCTGCTGGTGCAAGAGTTAGACTCATAACCGATGGTGACGTAGCAGCAGGAATAGCAACTTGCTTGCCAGGTTCAGGTATAGATTTGCTAATGGGCACAGGTGGAAGTACTGAAGGAGTGTTGGCAGCAGCAGCAATTAAAATTTTAGGTGGCCAAATATTAACCAGGTTTAACCCCATAAATGAAACTGAAAAACAAAAGCTAATAAACCATGGAATTACAGATTTTAGCAAAATAATGGATGCAGAGCAGCTAGCTGCAGGCAACCACTTAACATTCACTGCCACAGGAATAATAGACGGACCTTTGCTGTCCGGAGTAGTGTTTGAGCCAAGTCTGGCAATTACGCACTCTTTGGTTATTCGAGGCCAATCAGGTACAATTAGATATATTACAACACATCATAAACTTAATTCATAAACAAAAATGGAACACAAAGAAGAACTTATTCAAACAGCAACTAGTTTAATGGCTCAAGGTAAAGGTATTTTGGCAGCTGATGAAAGTATAACCACCATAGGAAAGCGGTTTGAGCCACTTGGTATAGCAGATACAGCAGATATGCACCGTGCTTACAGAGAAATGTTATTCACTTCACCAGGTATAAACCAGTACATTAGCGGAGTAATTTTATACGATGAAACCATTCGTCAACGTTCCTCATCTGGTATTCCGCTAGGACAGGTTTTGTCAGACCAAGGAATTATTCCAGGCATAAAGGTAGATTTGGGTCCAATTTCTATGCCAGAATCTCCTGAAGAAAAAATTACTGAAGGGCTAGATGGTTTAGACGACAGACTGGCTGAATATTATAGTATGGGTGCAAGGTTTGCTAAATGGCGTGCAGTTATAACCATAGGCAAAACATTGCCAACCCAAGTAAATGTTGAAGCTAATGCAGAATTGTTGGCTGAATATGCCAGATTGTGCCAAGAAGCTGGTATTGTGCCAATCGTAGAACCTGAGGTGTTGGCTGAAGGAGACAATGGTATAGATAAATGCGAAGAGGTAACAGCCAATGTATTAAAAACGGTTTTCGCTAAACTTGCAGAAAAAAATGTATTATTAGAAGGAGTATTGTTAAAACCTAACATGATAACCCCAGGGCTAAAAGCTCCAGTAAAAGCAACCCCAGAACAAGTGGCTGAAAGAACAGCAGATGTGCTATTGCAAAATGTACCAAGTGAAACTGCAGGAATCGTATTTTTGTCTGGTGGACAAACAGAAGAACAGGCAACGTTACATTTAAATTTAATTAATACCCTTGGTAAAGATTACCCGTGGCCAATAAGTTTTTCCTATGGCAGAGCTTTACAAAATTCCGCATTACAAACCTGGAGCGGCAATGAAGACAAAGTAGAACAAGCACAGCAAGCTTTCTTGCACCGAGCCAAAATGAATAGCCTTGCCAGAGAAGGCAAATACATGCCTGAATTAGAATTGAAAATGTAGCTTTAACACAACTTATGCGTTAAAAAAAGACTTCTTTATCTCAGAAGTCTTTTATTATACAAAAAGATATAATAGGCTTTATTGTACATGGCGCTTATACATTTCTCTCTCAGCTTTTTTTATAACATCTCTTTTTCCATCTTCCATTAATAAACTGCGTATTAGTTCTACTTCTGCTCTTAAAGCTGCTGACTCTCCAACTTGTTTTTCAAATGCTTTAAATTCTCTATCGAAAGGGAATATTATTGATGATAATGCCATAGAATCCTTTGGATTATTGATATATTTACATAAAAACCTCCCTTAATAAGGGAGGTTTTGAGTGCTTAGGCTCTTCTGACATTAACAGCGTTGTCACCTTTTTGAGATTTTTCTACCTCAAAAGTAACTTTATCGCCTTCTTTAAGTTCATCAAGCGTAACTTCTTCTAAAGAATTTCGATGGAAAAATAAGTCTTTTTCCTGCCCATCAACACTGATGAACCCAAAACCTTTGTCAGAAACGATTTTTTTGATTGCACCGTTCATAGATTTAGTATTAGATTTGTTAAGATGCAAATTTAAATATGGTTTGTGAAGCTCGACGATTTTTCTAAAAATAAGTTGTTTGCTCAACGAGTATGACAGTAATTTGTTATATAGTCAATAATTTGCACTATTGCAAAAAACCTAGAAATGTCATAAAATGGGGCAATAAGAAATAAAATGTTAGAAATTATAGTAAAAAGTTACAGGAGAGAAAGTTATGAATGAGGAACTGATGGTTCGTCAAAACGTATTGAGCGATCAAGTTTGGCAGAGCCAGGAGCCTGTCATAAACTTGATATTGAACAAAGGCTTGGAATATTATGTTGTTCGAGAACAAACCGATTTAGTTCGGGATATTTTTAGAACAGATATTCCTGTGGACTGGGGCTGCATGGACGGACGTTTCAACAAGAGACGGATTGCCACTGCAGGACCAGGAGTGTTTTGGACCCCTGAGCAAAAATTGAAGGTGGTAGAACAGGTCAAAGAATCTGGCATTACCATTCGCAAAGTTTTTCAGCATCGGGACTGCGGGGCAGAGAATGCTGTCAAAAAAGAATTGGTTAGCCAAGGGATGAGCGAAACAGAAGCTGAAGAAGCAATAAGCCATAAAGCTTTAAATCTTGCTAATCATTTGGGTGCCAAACTTGCCATGTGGGACGGGATGATGCACTCTGCGAGGCACTTTGAACGGTCCTTGTTCCTTATTGGAACAGAGATGTTCGACATCAGTCTTATGCCAGCTCTATATCCGTTTCAACTGAATGTTCGGTTTTCGCCGGACATGGACGCAGTGTTGAAACGGATTGACTTAGCAATAGACGGCATTGCTTTTGGGTCACACGGCCCAGGTAAGCAGAAGTTTCAAAGCACGCCGTTTGTCATTTGCGTGGTTGGCGACTCAACCAAAGAAGAGTTTGGCTACGAAACCATGAAGCAGCATTTACAGCCCATGCTTCAAGGCTATGGTGACTTGGTTGAAGTTAGAGGCTTCGACGTTCCTAAAAAATACTTACCCAACAGGTAAAGCTGAGGTAAAAAACCAGAAAAGACTGCCGGATTTCCTAAAATCCAGCAGTTTTTTTGATGGTTGAGTTTTCCACTTTATTTAATATTTGGGGGGAGTATACTTAAGTTATGGATATATTAGCTATACTTCAAAGTAAACCTGTACTTATAGGGCTGCATCTTGGCTTCGCAATTTTAGCTATAGATTGCTTTTTGTGGTTGTTAGGTGAAGTAGTTGCTAATGCAGGTTCTCCAAAACGACGACAAATATCTGCCATAATTGGTTTAATAGGATATGTGTTAACTTGGATTATTGGTGGTTACTATTACGTTGTGTACTATGGCCCATTAGTTAAACCTGTTATTAAAGCTGGTAATGCTCCTTGGGCTCATGCCATTGCTATGGAAGCTAAAGAGCATATTTTCCTATTTGCTGTACCATTAGCAATTACAATATATTTATTATCTCGTCTTACATCTGAGGAGTTAATTACTTTGAGAATCAGAGGACATTTTATACGATTAATAGCTTTAGCAGCTGGCCTAGGTTTAAGTTTTGGCTTACTAGGTTTCATTATTTCAGCTGCTGCTAGATGGGGCTAAGTTTATGAATAAATTAAGATCAATATACTCATCTGCATGGTCTGCTATACTTACTATCATTGCCGTAACCGCAATTACAATTGTTGGAGATTTAAATACAGATTTTAAGAATTGGCTAGCTAGCTTTACTGGACATCATTGGGTTACCAAAAGCTGGTTATCTTTAATAATATTTATTGTATTATTTATCGTATTTAGAGCTATAGCCAAGGACGTATCTGAAACCAAGCTTAAAACCAGCTTATTAGTTTTGCAGTTAGTAACACTGCTTGGTTTTGCTGCATTATTAGGGTTTTATTTGTTCGAATTTTTACACTAAATATACATATTATAGTAAGTTTTAAATCTGAGTTGTAAAGCATACACAACTCAGATTTTTATATGGTATACTATATAAACATTATGGAATTTTTACATTTTGATTTAGTTGAGCTTATTCGTACTGTTGGCTACTTAGGTCTAGCCTTTATTGTATTTGCAGAATCTGGCTTGTTATTCGGCTTTTTCTTGCCTGGGGATAGCTTGCTTTTTACAGCTGGCTTTTTAGCATCCCAAGATGTGTTTAACATTTGGATTCTTGTACCATTAGTTTTTATCTCAGCTATTCTAGGTGATTCAGTAGGTTATGCTACTGGATACAGATTAGGGCCAAAAATTTTCAAAAAAGAAGATTCTATTTTCTTTCATAAGAATCATCTTATTCGCAGTCAGAAGTTTTTTGAAAAACACGGTGGTAAAACCATTATATTAGCTAGGTTTTTACCTGTAGTTCGGACCTTTGCTCCAATTTTAGCAGGAGTAGGAAAAATGAATTACAAATCTTTCCTGTTTTACAACATAACCGGAGCTGCTTTATG
>CAZQWV010000004.1:11006-15585 GCA_964597185.1 uncultured Candidatus Saccharibacteria bacterium | reverse complement strand
AGAAGAAGACGGAAATTTTTTCAAATGACTCTTCGGATTCACAAGTTGCACCACCAACAGCTACTTAATATTCAAAGTCAGATTCAAATGGAGCTGTTTTGTCCCAATTATTTTCTACAGATTCGCGAACTGTATAACATCCAGGAACTAACCCTGTGATAATGTAGTCGCCATTAGAATTTGAAGTTGCGGATGGCTCTTCTTCATTCTGGGTATTGTCGTTGTTCATATCAATATATACTTCCCAACCTTCCAAACCACCTTCACCTGCGCTATCTTCTGTTGGTCCATCGTACTGACCATTTTCAGGGTTATTGTCGTGGTATACCTTTCCACTTACACTAAACCCATAAGTATTATTTACAGTACAATTTGTTTGTTGATTTGCCAACACTTCAATTTCTGCACAGCTAGAATCTAACTGATACCAAGGGCTTACCAACTTTCCTTCATAAACTGAGTAAAATCCAGGGGTTAAATCGGTAATTAGATAAGATCCTGTACCTTCGACTGTAGTAATAGTGAAGTCTGAAATACCTTCAGATCCAGAGAAACCAAATTCACCATCGGCATACAAAGTATTTTTTGTAACCAGAATGGAACCTTTAGAACCTCCGCCGCCGCCAGTGCTACAGTTATAGGTTATGTCATCTAATTTGTAGATTAAGCCTGTTGGGTTATTGGTTGCTTCAAAAGCAGAGTTCTTAACAGCAAACTCCAGAGTATGAGTTCCTGGTGTTAATACCAATGGAGCTGTGCTAGTGACAGTACTAAAACTATTACTGAATCCAATTTGGTTTTCATCTAAGAATACAGTTACTTCATTGTCAGCTGCGAAACGCAATACTGGACTTGAAATGCTAGTTGCCCCAGCTGGGATAGTAAAGGTGTGGCTGAATAATCTCCATGAATCTACAGAGCCGTCATACCCTGCTCCTCCGGAATTAGTTGGTTGTACAGAGTCATTGCTTACATACACAGCGCCAGACATTGAAGGGTCATTTGCTGAGCCATTCCATGCACCTGGGTAGCCTGTTGGTCCTGCAGCAACAGCATTGCCAGTAGTTCCAGATGGGTAATTATTGCTATTGGAGAGGTTAATTGGTGCAGGGCCACCCTCTTTAAGACCTGCAAAGTAAGTTTGAGTTCCGCTCACAATTCCAGTAATTGGTCCTTCTACACATGGTTCAATGACCTCACAAGATTCATCTGTACATTCGTTGACCAACAACCATGTGAAAATTTCACTTTCTGCAGCGTCTGCTTCCACAGGTTCATTGACCAAGACAGATCGTCCTTCTCCACTAACATTTACCCAACCTTCTTGCATTACTTCTCCCAAATCATACTGTCCATATGGCACGTTCTCAATAGTTGCACATCCGCCCTTCTCGCTGGTAGTTCCAACATAAATTGGGTAGATATCTACTGTTAGAGATCCAACATTATCACCATACCAACCAGAGTTTTTAGTGTTTGTGTTAGTATCACCATCAAATACTGCAAAATTAGCAACAGCATCTGTGCCAGTCATTATCAAACTGTACACATGATCGGAATTATATTCACCCCAGTTAACAAAAGCGTTGTTAACTTGAGTTTCCAATAAATCATCTGGCCAACCACCAATTGGAGCATCCAATGGGGTTACCCAACCATCTGGGGTTGTATATGCGGCATCTACAGTTTCAAAACCTCTGTTTTGCCACTGTCCAGATATTTCAACTGAATAGCTTTGAGTTGAAGACAACTCATTAACTGAATTAGCTCATTGATATTAGCAGAATTTACACTAATAGTTTCTAGCTTGTCGCCTTTAAGATACAAATCCCATCCAGCTAAAGGACTTCCGCTATCATCTTGTTTACATAGAACAACAGTAGATTCACAATTTTCCTCACATTGGTTCACCAAAGTATAATAGTCTGTTGGCATACTTACTACTGCGGTCACATTTTGACCGGAAACGTTAGACCACCCATCTTGCATCACTTCATCCACTTTGTATGTATCGTAAGGTACTTTAGTTATAGTGGCGCAACCATTTTCTCCAGTAATACCTACCAATACGGGCCTGATGGTAACAGTAAGGGATCCTGAGTTGTCAGAATAATTATCATCAGTAATGCCAAATGGGATTGATCCATCGGCAGCATGGTTGTATAGACCTAAGTATTCATGGGAAGAATTGAAATCTGTGCCCCAGTCAAAATTAACTCCGTTTACACGAATTCCTAAGTATCCTGAATAAATTCCACCTAAGTCCAAATTACGAACCCATGGCAATTCATCACCAGAGTAAAAGCTAGGGTGAATACCAAAGTCAGATGGCACACGCTTAGAGTAAGCAGCATCACTTATATCACCTGCGCTACCTGGTCTGTACACGTAAGTACCGCTAGCTTCGAATACGTAGTTACCAGCTGGCAAACTGTCTGAAAATGAACTTGTCCCAGAAGTTGCAGAAACTTCTACTGTATCAACAACATCTCCTTTAAGCATAACTTCCCAACCAGGCAATGGATTTTCATGGTTGTCTAACTTACAAATAGTTACATCGGAGAGACATTGTTCAACAACACTAATATCGTCCAAGTAACCGCCATAAGAATTGCTTGCCCCTCTGTCTGTAAATTCTAAACGGGTGAAAGTACTTGTAGCTGTAAATGTGTATGTGTGTTCAGTCCACACAGTGTTTGAATTGGAGCTACCATCTTCAATAATAGTATCCAATACATTGCCGCCAACCTTTACTTCTGTTTGGTTTTGGCTGCTATTCTGACCTGGGCGTGGAGAAGTCCAAAACTTCAGAGTGTAAACTCCGCCAATTTTGGTTACCATATCTTGGTATATTTTTACAGAACGGTCAGAGTCTAACTCAACTAATTGGTTTCCGCCGTGAGCAGAACCTGCAACGTTTTCTTGAATTTCCAAAGTAGCGTTGGTGTCAGAATTAGCTTCATCTACAGACCAACCTAAAGCTGGGGTACCAGAAGAAAATAAGTCCCAGCCATTAGGGTTAGTAATTTCTGGCAATTCAAATCCACCGTTTACAACCAATTCTGTACCACAAGGTTCAATTTCTTGTTGTTTATTAATCACAGTAACTGTACATTCAGTAGATTCTTCAGGACATGTAGGAATAACGCTACCTACTGTTCCTGGAACTACTTCCCAACCTGCTGGAACACCAGTTTCAGTTACATCTACAGGCTCTCCAGAGTATCCATTAATGTCAGCACTACAAACTAATTCACCATCATCATAATTACAAGTCCTGTCATCACCATCTCCTTCTTCAACAGTAATAGTAATGTCATCTTGATTGTTTGGACCAGCAATAGGGTTACCGTTGGAATCTTGCCAAACTTTTTGCACATTGATATTTATTGGGATTCTTGGAGGAGCTGGTTCAAAATCGTAAGTAGTAGTTAAAGTCGGAGTAGAAACCACAACTTTATCAAAAAATCCATCTAGACCTGCATCACTAGCTGTAGTATCGCCTACATTTAGTGCAAACATGCGGATATTGGAGCCTGCGCTGAGGTTATCCATATCTGCTGGTACAGAAGGACATGGGTATGGTGAAGCGCTTCCCCCTGTTCTTGTGGTCACAGGGTAAGACGCGTGAGGGTCAAATGAAACTGTGGTAAAACCACCTGTAGAACCTATAGTTGGAACGACGTTGTATCTACAATCATAGAATTTCAAGTCATCAGATTCGCCAAAATTAGCATAAACATTCATGTAAAACTGCTCTTCTTGGGTATCTACTCCACCAGTACCAATTTTAAAGTCATAGCTAATACTATTAATATCAGCAATAGGCTTGTTAATGAAATTTTCAGCAATCATTTTGTCTGCCGGGGTGCTGCCAATTGGCAAAATATGCAAACTTCCTGAGCCAATGCTGTTTGTAGTATTATCAAAAGCAAATGGTGTAGATGTAGAAGCGTCTCTGTTAAACATCCATCCAGGTAAATTTTCACCAGCAGAAGTGTTTCCTGTTACAACAATTGTTGTCGCAGCAATTGGTGAAGCTTCAATACTAGCACAGCCGCCTTCTGGAACAGGGTACACATCTCCATGGCTTAAGTGAGTGCTAAGCGAAGCAGAATTTACAGATAATAAATTATACCCTGCGCCTGTTTGGTGACAAACTTCCACAAAAGCAGTTACAGCTTGAGCTGGCGCTACAGTGCTAAACACTATAGAAAAAACTGCTATGAACGCTAATGCTTTTTGCCAGAACATGTTCTGGCTCCAATTTCTCTTTCTCATAATTGCTAAAATATTTAATTTTAATAACGCACGTGTTTTAAGTACACAAAAGCTACTTTAACTATACATGCACTATGGCATCCTGTGTAAATGTTGTCAATATTGACTTTATATAAGCCAGATGTTGAAATAAAAAAAACCGCCTATTCCTAGGCGGTTTAAATAAATCGTATTGTAATTTTGCAGAAAAACTAGCGTTTCGCTCTGCGAGTTGTGCAAAACTAGCGTTTTGCCCATTGTGGGCTTCTGCGAGCACCACGTAAACCTGGCTTTTTACGTTCTTTCTTACGGTCATCAC
>CAZQWV010000004.1:0-10906 GCA_964597185.1 uncultured Candidatus Saccharibacteria bacterium | reverse complement strand
CTTCTGCGAGCACCACGTAAACCTGGCTTTTTACGTTCTTTCTTACGGTCATCACGGGTTAGAAATGTATTCTTTTTCAAGATTTTGCGTAAATCTCCATCTAAAGCTGCCAATGCTTGAGCTAAACCATGGCGCAAAGCTTCTGACTGAGCGTTTATACCTCCGCCATTAACTGTTGCTGTGAAGTAGAAATCTGTTGCTAAACCTGCGATTTCCAAAGGCTTTACTACCAAATTCTGTTGAATCGAGTTGGAGAAATAAGTTGTGAAAGGTTTTTTGTTAACTACATTCTCACCTTTTCCAGAAAACAAACGAATGTTGGCAACAGCAGTTTTACGGCGACCAGTAGCAAATTGGTAACGATCTTTTGGTAAAGTCGGTTTAACTGCCATAACAGTTTCTGTAGCAGCAGATGAACCCATGCCTTGAGCAATAGTAGATGCAACTTCCTTCATGGAAACTGTTTTTTCTACAGGCGCTGTTTCTTCAGCTTTTTTGCGAGGAACACGAGGCTTTTTGTCTGCAACAGCTTTTGGCTTGGCAGCAGTTTTAGTCACCTTTTTTTCTGTAGTTTCTTTGTCAGCTTTAGTAGTCATAATTATGCTTGTTTATCAATCTTATATTCATGGCTGGTGCCTTTTACAAAACGAAGGCGGCCAATCATGGCTTTGCGGAATTTTACATCGTCCAACATAGAGAAAACTGCTCGACGAAGTACTTGATCTGGATTTTTTACCAATTCATCTTTCAAAGTTTTAGTACGAATTCCACCCATGTAACCAGTGTGTCGGTAGTATACTTTTTGTTCTATTTTTCTTCCGGTAAACTTCATATTATCCACATTTACTGCAACAACAAAGTCACCCATATCCATGTGTGGAGTAAAATCACGCTTGTGTTTGCCACGTAAAATAGTAGCAATGCGAGTAGCAACACGTCCCATGGTTTGTCCAGAAGCATCAATTTCGTACCAGGCGCGGTTTATAGTTTTTGGTAAAGTTATATTCTGTGCTTTCATATATTTATTCTA
This sequence comes from uncultured Candidatus Saccharibacteria bacterium, assembly GCA_964597185.1. Classification (GTDB taxonomy): domain Bacteria; phylum Patescibacteriota; class Doudnabacteria; order UBA920; family UBA920; genus CAYQEU01. The sequence continues at coordinate 9,876 of CAZQWV010000004.1, read as the reverse complement.
CAAATTCTAAGACAGCTTTAGATACTCCGCTGGCTGGGTTAGTAAGCTTAATCAAACGAGTGTAACCACCATTACGAGAAACATATTTAGGACCCATAACTTCCATAGCTTTCTTAGCAGCATTTAAAGTCAATTTAGAAATTAAATGACGGCGGGCAGCTAAAGAATCTGTTTTAGCTTTGGTAATAAGCTTTTCTACATAAGGCTTTACTGCGCGGGCATTCACGTAAGTAGTCTGAATACGTTCCTGTAAAATAACAGAGGAAGCCAAAGTACGAAGCAGCTTTCTGCGGTGGTCTGTACCTTTTCCAAATTTTTTCTTCTTATGGTGTCTCATATATCTTGTTAATCCTTATTCTTTTAGGCCTGGTTACGTCCCAAAGCTTCTAAAATTTCAGCAATGGTCTTTTCCCCTAGTCCAGGAATGTTATTAATATCATCATTAGTCAAAGCTTCCAATGCAGGTACAGTCATAATCCCGTTACGGTTCAATGCGTTACGTGCACGGTTAGACAATGTCAATGTATCTAAGGTAGGACCATCTTGGTTAGCTATTGCAGGTATTGGAGCAGAAACTGCTTCTTCATCATCATTTTCTTGCATTGCAGGAGCAGCGGGAAGTTCCAAAGCTGGGCTTGCAGTCTGAATTCTTGTAGGTCCGCTACCAAACATAGTTTTAAAGTGGTCTACTAAAATGTTTGCAGCAATATCAATAGCTTCTTCGCCAGTCATAGTTCCATCTGTTTCCATGTTCAATACCAACTTATCAAAGTTAGTCAATTGACCAACACGAACATTGGATACATCGAAGTACACAGATTTGATAGGGGTATAAATAGCATCAATAGCCAACATACCAACTTCATTATTGTTGTTTTGACGAACTTCTACTGGTTCATATCCGCGTCCTTGCTCAACAATAAGTTCCATATCAAATTCAGCAGTTTTATTATCCAAAGTTGCAATATGCAAATCTTTGTTGATAATTTCTACTTGATCTGTTTCTTGAATATCTGCAGCGGTTACTACAGCTTCACCTTTTACCTTTACGGACAAACGTACTGGTTCAGTGCTATGGCTGCGCAAACGCAAACGCTTTAAGCTCAAAATAATTTGAATAACATCCTCTTTTACATTTGGGATGGTAGAAAATTCGTGGTCTACAAACTTAATTTTTACACCGGTAACAGCAGCTCCAGGCATAGAAGACAACAATACACGTCTTAGTGTATTACCAATAGTAACACCGTAGCCTGGGTAAAGAGGCTCTAGGGTTACTTGGTATTTGTTGTCGCCGAGATCTTCGGTAACAGCTTGGTTTGGTAAAACTATGGGTTCCATATATTTTCCTTTGTGCAAATTGGCTTGTTTTTCTCAAACGTCCAATAGTCTTGTAGTTGCAATCCAATTTGCGTTATTGGTAAAAATTAAATTCTACTATAATGCTCAACAATAAGCTGAGTGTTAATGGTATTTTCAATTTGTTCTGGGGTAGGTGCAGATAACACTTTTCCAGAAAAATCTGCTGCTTTCAATTCAATCCATTCTTGAGTCTTCACAGTTTTCAACTTTTCTTTGAGGTTTTGCATGTAAGCAGACTTCTGTTTGTTCTCGCGAACTTTTACTACGTCCCCTGGCTTTGTGGCAAAAGAAGGAATATCTACTTTTTTACCGTTTACTTCAAAAAAACCATGGTTTACTAACTGACGAGCTTGAGCTCTGGTCTCTGCAAATCCTAAGCGATAAACAACATTGTCCAAACGGAATTCCAATATTTTCAACAAGTTATCACCGGTGATGCCAGCTTGCTTCATAGCATGGTTGAAGTAACGCAAGAATTGCTTTTCTTGAACACCGTAATTGATTTTAGCTTTCTGCTTTTCTTGCAATTGCAAACCATATTCAGATAAACGGCTACGGCGGTTTTGGCCATGTTGGCCAGGAGCGTAACTACGTTTTTGCAAAATCTTTGCGTCTTTTGCAGTAAAGGCAAATCCTAAGCGGCGGGCTTTTTTAACTTTTGGTCCTGTATATCTCATATCTTTATACCCTTCTTACTTTCTTTTGGCGTACGCCGCCATGAGGAATTGGAGTTTGATCTTTAATAGATAGAACAATTAAACCTGAACCTTGAAGTGCTCTAACAGCAGATTCACGTCCAGAACCAATACCTTTAATAAATACATCTACTTCTGTCATTCCACGGTCTTTCAAACGAGCCAAAGTGTCTTCCATGGTTTTACCACCAGCATATGGGGTAGATTTCTTAGATCCTTTAAAACCAGCTTTGCCAGCACTTCCCCATACTACAACATTACCAGTTGTATCTGTTACAGTTACAATAGTGTTGTTATATGTAGAGTTGATATAAACTTTACCTTTAGGAACTTTGGTCTTGTTCTTCTTTTTGCGACCACCTTTAATCTTCGGTGCAGCTGCGGTTGCAGTTGTACTGCTTCCAGCCATTACACTTTCTGGGGTTTCCTCAGGTGTATCTGTTCCCATATTCTCTTTTGTTGCGTCTTGTAAAATCATACTTTGCTTTATAAATCTATTAATTTTAACTTTTTGTTTGGCATCGGCGCTTTCTCCGCGTCAAACAAAAAGTTAAATTTTACCTTAGGTCTTCTCTGCAGACTTCTTGCGACCGCTTCCAGCAGTTCGGCGAACGTTGCCATGGCGAGTACGAGAGTTAGTTTTGGTTCTCTGCCCTCTTACCGGCAGCCCGCGAATGTGGCGAATACCTTTGTAAGCACCAATTTCTTTCAACAATTTAATGTTTACGAGCACTTGCTGACGCAAGTTACCTTCAGTCTTTAAATTCTTTTCAATATAATCACGCAACAAATTCAACTCGGTTTCATCCAAGTCCTTAGTGCGTTTGTTCGGGTCAATTTTAGTTTCTGCCAAAACTTTTTTAGCAGTTGTTAGCCCAATTCCGTATACATAACGGAGAGAAGCTTCTATTCTTTTTTCATTCGGTATATTTACACCGGCAAGTCTAGCCATGTTCTTATATTATGTATTAATTAACCTTGTCTCTGCTTATGTTTTGGGGTTTCGCAAATAACAAAAACCCGGCCAAATCTCTTGACCACTTTACATTTCTTACACATAGGTTTTACGCTAGCACGTACTTTCATATAGAATCCTTATCCAGCATTTAATTGCTTGGAAATTAAGAAAGAGTTATGGACTCTTTCGGCAGCCCTTTTTAGCCGCCCTGATATTTATCTTAGTCGCCGAGTAATTCGGCCTTTGTTCAAATCATATGGGGTTAACTGAATCAGTACTTTATCCCCAGGCAAAACTCTGATTTTATGAATTCTCATTTTGCCTGCCAGGTGTCCTAAAACTACCTGACCGTTTTCCAATTCTACGCGAAAAACAGCATTAGGCAAGTTTTCAATAACCTTACCTTCTAATTCAATTGTTTGTTCTTTATTGTCTGAAACTTCCAAATGCTTGAAATCAGTAAATAATCAGTAAATTTCGCTTTATTCTAACAGTTGTGTTTAAATATGTCAAGAATAAGCTTGTTATTATAGAGTATGAAAAGTATGATTTTTCTTACTCTTGAATCACAATGTCAATTTTGCTCTTAAATAAAGGAGTATTTCGTTGCCAGGAGGGCTTTAACAAAATTTCTACCTTTTCAATTGCTTCATTGGACAACAACACTTCACTAGCCTCTTGTTTACTTTTACCCAATATTTTATCTCCTAAACTGCCTGCGTCCAAGTCTAATTTAGCTTGAGTTTGGTATTGAATAGAAAGACCCAAAGTACCATTGGCCAAATCCATATTTCTTACTTTATAACTAATTTCATCTTGCTCTAATGGCTGTAGTTTCCTACCTGAAGTTAAGCTAGCTTCAATGCGACTTCGCAAAATTTCTCGCAATATGGTTTCGTCAAAAGCTAGTCCCGTAATGCGGAGCCTGCCTTGAACAGTAACTGTAGGGCTTTCGGTTCCTGCTGGTTTGTCTGGAATGAATTCACTTGTTGCTAAAGTTGAAGCGTTGTCCAGCAAAATTAAATTTTGCTCGCTCAATTTATCTTTTACAATTTGCATTAACTTGTCTTTGGTTTGTTGTTGCCCATTTTTAATATCTTCTTCGGATACAACAGACAAATAGCGAGAGTTGCCGCCTAAAATTTGAGTTGAAGCTTTAGCAAACAAACGTTGTGGTTGAGCTCCAAAAGCTTCATTGGTTATTTCCATACGTGTTTGAGATGGAGCATTGTAAGACTCCCCTCCTTCAATGGCAATAACTCTGGCAATGGTAGCATTGCGTTCATCGGTAGCGCTGGTAACTGGACGAATGTTATTTTGGTCATCTAAAAACAAATAGCGCTTAGAGCCAATGGTTAGCACTGTAGTTGATGCTTTCAGATTAATAGGCTGGCCAGTGAGGTTAAAAATAGATACCTGTCCTTCTGCTTTACTACCTATCTCTTTTTTGCCAGTAGACTCAATAGTGACTGTGGTATCTGGATTTTCATCGAATGGTACAGCAGGCATGGACAAACTAGTACTGTCTGGTTGTTCTACTTTCACATCTAAATTAATATCTACATCACGCGCAATAGTTTGGGATTTGCCGTAAACAGTAATTTTGGCACTAGGCAAGACAAATAACGCAGCCACTAAGCTGGCAATAAGCCCTAGCCCTACCAAACTAACTAGCCAAGTGGTGGCTTTTCGCTTTGGCTTAGCAGATTTTTGCTTAACTTTATTAGCAGAAAATTCTTTGCTCACATACAAGTTGTCTGGTCCTCTAACTGTAGCAACTGGTGCTGTAGAAATAACGGTTTTAGTTTTTATGGTACCCAAACCACCAATCCTTCTACTAGGTTTAGCTATTTTATTAGAAAGTATAGAAGTTCTATTTGTATTAGTCCTAACAGGAACCACAGCATTACTTGGCTTGGCCACTACTTTTGGAGCTTTTGATTGGCTGCTAGAAGAAAAACTAGGTTTGCGCGCAGGCCGAATGTCGGACAATGCACCTGGACTTTTAGTTTTAGGCATGTACTTTAAGTCAAACCCAGCTTCTCTAGCATAAGCTTGGCCTTTGCTGTCCATGGTTAAAATAGATACTGTTTTCCCTAGCATATCTATTTTCTTCTTGAGCAGTCTTAAATTGATGCTCTCTGAAAATATATAGCTACCTTTTGGGCATACCAAAACTAACTCAGACGCTTTTTCCCGTTTGAGTTGAGTGACAATTTTGGCTAAATCATCTTCTAAATTGAGATATATTGTGGCTGGCATAGGGGTATTTCTACCCTAATTGTAGGGGTTTTGCCCATGCTTGGCAACAGCTTAGTTTTTAGCTGCTAAACGCTTGTGAAAACTAATTTGTTTGCTATTTTCTACGGCTGGTTGGTCGAAAGGGTTAACTCCTCGCAAAATAGATGCGTAAACTGCATACATCTGCCAAAAAGCTAAAAATTGACCAAGTTCAGATTCTGTTTTTTCTGCTAAAGCCATATGTATTACTGGTAAACCAATTCCTGTAGCGTCCTCCAAAGTACCTTCCATTTCATATTGCATTGACTTAGCTAATTCTAAACCTTGCAGGGCACCTAAACTTTCTTGTTTTAGCGTGATGTTCTCTAAATTTTCTGGAAAAGATACGGTCCCATTGTGCAAAAACTTTTCTGTGCTGACAATAACTCCTGCAATATTTTGTCTGCCGCCTAAAAACCTTTGGTTGGTGTGATGCTGCGACTCTGGGGATTCGTGAACAAAATAAGTTTGTCCTCTACCACTTTTACCAAAACTTTCATGGCACAATTGCACAATGAGGTTACCCATACCAATAAGTCCATGAGAGTAAAAAGGTAAAAATACATCTACTACTCCTTGGTCTTCCAACTGAGCTAACACAGAAGCTGCTTGCCATGCTTCATTGTCTTCATTAAATTTGTTATGCCAAGCACGACCAGCTTCAAAAATAGCTTTCGCATCAAAACCGCACAGAACTGCTGGCAACAAAGCTACTTCCGTAAACCCAGTATACCTTCCACCAATAGTCGGATGCACCACTAACTCTGCATCTAACTTGTTGGCTATTTCTGCTAACGGGCTATTTTCACCAGCTATGACTAGCAAAGGAAAATCTAAAAATTGACTTAGTGCTTCTAGCTGAGTAACAGTTTCTCCAGATTTGCTAATGGCTACCACCAATGTATTGTCTGGACTCAACTGTTTTTTAAGCCAAGCAATATCATCTGGGTCTGTAGTAGATAAAAAGTAAGCCAGTTTGGTTGCTTTATGTTCCAGTGCGGTATACAAACCATTGAAACTGGTAATACTCCCCCCGTGTCCAACAATTAAAATATTTTTATACTGCTCATACTTTGCTGCCACTTGCTCCATTGCAGAAAAGTCTGGTTGATATGACAAAAATTCAATATCAATTGGCAGAGAAACATCCCCAAAAGTTTTAGGAGATGGACAATTAAAGTATGTTATTTTCATATATGTTTATTTACTCTGTTAGCACGCCCTTAACTCGGCGCACTCCTGCAGAAACAGCTTCTTCTTTGGCAATTTTAAATTTACCTTTAATTTGAGCAGTGTGTTCTACATGAGGACCGCCACAAAATTCGCGCGATAAAATTTCCCCATTTTGTGGGTCTGTAATGGTATAAATAGATACTGTGTCGGCATATTTTTCCCCAAACAAGCCAATAGCTCCAAGCTCTCGTGCACGTTCAAGTGGCATAAACTCACTAGTTACTACTCCATCTCTAGCTATGCGGTCATTTACTAGTTGTTCAACTTTTTGCTTTTGCTCATCTGTCATTTTGGCTGGGTAGGTAAAATCAAACCGAGTTCTTTGCTCATTGATATTACTTCCTTTTTGCCAAACTTCTGGGCCAAGTACTTCGCGCAAAGCTTGATGCATTAAGTGAGTAGTAGTATGATATTCCACAGTTTTTGGAGAATGGTTAGCTAAACCACCACGGAACTCTCCTGCGCCAACACTGGCAGAACGAGACAAATCTTGGTGTTTACGAAACTCTTGTTCAAATTCACTTCTGTCTACTTCCTGTCCAGATGTTTGAGCCAACTCCACAGTTAATTCTACGGGAAAACCAAAAGTCTGATACAAATTAAAAGCATCAGTACCCGAAATGCTATTTTGAGAAGAGAATAATTTCTCAAATTCTTTCAAACCTTTTTCTAAAGTTTTAGCAAACTTTTGTTGTTCAGCTGTCAGCACTTGTACAATAGCGCTTTGTCTTTCAGATAGCTCAGGGTAAGCTTCGTGGTATTCTGCTACCACAACATCTACCAATTTTTGCATCCATTCGCCTTGCAAGTTCAGCAAACGAGCGTACACCATACTGCGACGCAACAATCGACGTAAAATGTAACCACGTTCTTTGTTAGAAGGCTCTACCCCGTCTCCTGCTATAAATACTGAGGCGCGAATATGGTCCACAATAATGCGAGCTTTTCGCACCTCGTCATTGGACATTATTTTTTGGTCTACAGCCAATACATCAAACATTTGCTTAAACAATTCTGTGTCATACACAGAACGTTGTCCATTCAATACTGCCAAAGTTCGGTCTAGCCCCATGCCTGTGTCTACATTTTGCTTTTCCAGCAAGACTAAGCTGCCATCTTCCTTTTTCTCATATTGCATAAACACATCATTCCAAATTTCAACCCACCGAGGATCGTCATGAGTTTCTTGAAAGTTGGCAGGAGCAGGCGTACCGTCATCTATCCAGTAAAACATTTCGGTATCTGGTCCGCATGGTCCTGTTGTTCCAGCAATCCACCAGTTATCGCTAGCTGGCAAATAAGCCAATCTCTCTGGGTCAATACCTAAAGACAGCCAGACTTCAGCAGACTCGTCATCACGCGGGGCCGTGTCGTCTCCAGCAAACACAGATACAGCTAAACGTTCTTTCGGTATGCCTAGCCATTGCTTATCTGTTAAAAATTCATAGCTCCACTCAATAGCTTCTTTTTTAAAATAATCACCAAAGCTCCAGTTCCCTAACATTTCAAAAAATGTGAGGTGAGTGTTGTCTCCCACTTCATCTATGTCTATGGTACGAATACATTTTTGAACGTTAGCCACACGGTTTCCACCCGGATGCTCTTGCCCCATTAGGTAAGGAACCAAAGGAAACATGCCTGCCATAGTAAAAAGTACGGAAGGATCATTTTCCGGCACCAATGATGCTGACGGAATTATTGTATGGTTTTTGCTTTTGAAAAATTCAAGCCATTTAAGGCGAAGTTGTTGTGCTGTCATATTAATTAAGTTTACTAAATATTTGCAGTTTGTTCAAAATTAAAATTAACGAACAATATAAATTTGAGTGTATAAATCTAATCGAAATAGTGTGCATTCTAGCATCTATTGACATTTTGTTAAAATTGTGCTATAATTACTAGAATAGGCTCTGCCTGTTTCAAAACTTCACAACCCTCAAAATAAAAACGTTTTTAAAAGGAGGGTGACAAAATGTCACAAATCACCTATTTTACTCCGCCAGGAGCCCCAGTGTGGGCATCTCTGAAGGAGTTTGGCGGGATCCAATTTCCGGATATTTCGGAATGGGTTCCCGTGGACCTTGGCGTAGCCCGAAGAGGCGAATTGAAACCAGCAAATTTTATGGAGCTGGTTGAAAAGTATAAAGCTGGAGAGAAAGTGAATTTAGCTGAAGGCGGACAGATTCGCATTGGCTGCAGCTTTGCTCTTAAAGTTTTTTTGGGCAACGAGCCTGCGGATGGCGGCAGGTATGTGTTTTCTAAATACTCAGAAACCCATCCTACACAGGGCAATAAAATCACACCGCCGGGTGGGGTTTACGACCGAATTGAAATAAGCCCGAGGGCGTTGGCGTGCGATGAACTTTCAGAAGAAATCATCTTCGCCTACCAAAGCCACGACTTGGTTAGGTGTCCTTCATTCCACAACTCTGCTCACTTAAAGCACATCCACGCTTTTTGTGGGAATAACGGATTTTCTTTAGACCCGTTAAACTTTTTCCCGGTTACCATCGTTACCAAAGAAAAAACTAATCAGGTTACTTTCGGGAAAAACTTGATTTACCAGGTTGGGGTAACCTTCGAACCTGTAGGGTCCGTGGAACTCATATGGTTTGGCGAAGCTAGACTCAAAGACCATAAAGAGTATAAAGGTGTTCGCTATTTTGACGGCGAGTTGTTCCCAGACGGAACTGCTCGCAATTCAAAAGTAGTGAGTGACAATTATTTAGACTACCCTTTAACAGAAAAAGCTGAACTAGTTTTAGCAATCGGTTAAAGGGCGTTACCTACTTTGCAAGAAGTTAAAGCAGAGTACGGAAAAAGCAGAGACCATTTCGGTACTCTGCTTTTTCAATTCAATATTATATTCCCGGTTAACTTTACTTAGGCGCGTGGTGCAAAACTAGCTAAACTATTTCACTACTTCTTCCACGGCTTTGTCTAACTGTGGGTCACGATTATTTTTAATATCATCTTCTGTGAGCTTAGATTCAACATCTGGCACTAAACCATCTTTGTCTAAATGTTTTCCAGAAGGGGTAATCCATTTGGCTACAGTAACTTTTACTGCTCCTTTGTTAGCAGGCAAATTGAACAATTGTTGAACACTGCCTTTACCAAAACTTTTTTCACCAACAATTTTAGCAATGTTATGGTCACGCAAAGCCCCTGCTAAAATTTCTGAAGCTGAAGCTGAGCCGCCATTAAGCACTAACACGGTTTTCATACCAGACAACCTGTTGGCACCAGAGGAAACAAATGGTTCATTGTCACTGTCACTGCGAGCTTCTGTAACTACCAATTCACCTTTTGGCAACCAGTAGGAAGCAATGTCTACAGAAGTTTCTA
>CAZQWV010000003.1:2844-16554 GCA_964597185.1 uncultured Candidatus Saccharibacteria bacterium | reverse complement strand
TAGACAGAATATGTTTTACGCTGCTGACTGTACGGTTTTTATTGTCTGTAGCAGCTTCTACAATGAATGCTGTGCCAAAAGGACCATAGCCTTCGTAAACTACTTCTTCAATGGCTAGGCTGCCGTCGCCGCCAAGGCCCTTTTTAATAGCTCTTTCAATATTATCATTAGGCACACTGGCTTCTTTGGCTTTTTCAATAGCCAACCTAAGTTTAAAGTTAGAAGCTGGATCTCCACCATTGCCTTCTCTTACCGCTATGGAAATACGTTTAGCAAGTTTGGAAAACATCAAACCTCTTTTGGCGTCTGCTGCACCCTTAGCTCTTTTAATTGTGGCCCATTTTGAATGTCCTGACATAAGTTATTTGAAAGATATAATTAATGTTATTTCTCCCTTAATAGATTGCCTACTAGAGATTTGCTCAAGAATTTCCGCACAACTGCCACGTAAAATTTCTTCATGTATTTTAGTTAGCTCTCTACCTAATCCTACTTGAGTGGTTGGGTTTGTCTTGGCTAGCCATGTTAATGTTTTTACAATTCGTTGCGGAGATTCGTATGCTACTAAAGTTGCTTTGGCAAATTTGGCTTGTTCCACAATTTGTTGTAGCTTGGGTTCTGTTTTTGGCAAGAAGCCAACAAATAAAAATTTATCTGTTGGTAAACCTGCTGCTGAAAGCAAACTGATTACAGCGCTTGGTCCAGGAATTGGTGAGACTTGAATTCCGTTTTCCCAGCAAGCCCTTACTAAACGAAATCCTGGGTCAGAAATTGCCGGTGTTCCCGCATCTGAAATTAGACATCCATCTTGCTCTTGTAATAGTTTAATAATTCCTGGCAAAGCTGTAGATTCATTGTGGTCCGCAAACTGAAATATTTTTTTTCCAGTAATGTTGAAATGTTGTAACAATTTTCTGCTATGGTTTGGATTTTCAGCCACTATCAAAGAAGCGTCACGCAGCTGTTCAACAGCTCTGTAACTAATATCATTCAAATTGCCAATTGGAGTAGCAATAACATACAACATAATATATATGATAAGAGAAACTAGCGGAGTCGGCAAGAAACCCAGAAATAAGCGAAAATATGATTATGAAACAAGCAACATGCATTGAATGTGGTTCCGCGCCAGTCAACCATACCACTGAATGGTGGTCTAACTGGTTTGAGCATTGGTCCACCACATACTTACAGCCATTAGAAAAGGTAAGGCAATTAATTCAGCCTTTAATTTCCTTATTTCCCTGGAATGGCATAAGTATAGTTTTAGTACGTGCTTTAGCATTTTTAAAAATAATAAAAATATACCAAGAACTATTACCAGAAGATAATTCGCGCACTGTGGCTTTGTGGGAAGCCGCACGTCAAAGAAAAATTGTAATAGAAAGAATTACTTTGTTAGGCAGACCAACAGAATTCAGTATTGCTACATATAATAATAAATCAAGAATTTATATGAGCATGCCTAGGCCTTTTGGTAGACCGACCAATGCTTTTTACTGGATGGATAATAAATCTAAAATGGGTATTGAATTTACTAAAGTAAATTTGCCTGTACCACAAAGCTATGAATGTAGTAGTAAAGAACAAGCTGTTGAAGCTTTCCAAAAAATAAAAGGTAGCGTCATAGTAAAACCAACATATGGATCTCGCAGCAGGCACACCCTAGTTGGTATAAGTTCAGAACAAGACCTAGTAAGAGCTTTTGCCATTGCTCAACAAATATCACCTTGGGTCATGGTTCAGCAGGAGCTTCCAGGTATGGTACATAGAGTGCTATGGGTTGGCAATAAAGTTGTGGCAGTTATGCGTAGAGAACCCGCTTATGTTACAGGTGATGGACAAAATACCGTTAAACAATTAGTAGAACTAGAAAATAAAAACTCCTTGCGCAACGGTCCAATTTTCCATCACCTTCCTACAGACCAAGAAGCTTTGGAGCAATTAGAAAAATATGGGATGTCATGGTATACAGTTCCTAGCAAAGGGCAAATTGTAATTCTCAACCTAAAAGTTAGTAGAGGTAATGGCGCAGTGAATGTAGATGTTACTAGCCAAACCCATCCAGACAACATGAAACTTTTCCAAGATATTGGAACATTTATTGGCGACCCTTTAGTAGGATTAGATTTTATTATTCAAGATATTACGCAACCTTGGCAAAACCAACTTCCTTGTGGGGTAATTGAATGCAATGCTATGCCTTACATAGATTTGCACAGCCATCCTTTTTCTGGGTCAGTACAAGACGGAGCAGGAGCTTTATGGGAAATAGTATTCCCTGAGTTAGCTTCTACTAGCAAATAAAAGCGGATAGAATGTAAGACATTAAACCTTATTTAGTTTGAAAAATAGAAGAAAAAGCTTGTAATATATGCTCATTTTCAGCTTGTGTACGAGATGCAATGCGAATAAATTGTCCTTCCAATCCTTTTTTGTCACTACAATCTCTTAAGTAGACTCCAAATCTTGCGAGCAGAGCAATGGTTATGTCCCCTGCATTATAACCGCTCGGCAGTTCTACTAGCACAAAGTTTCCCATGCTAGGGTATACTTTCAGTAATTTAATTTCAGACAACTGAGAAATAAATTTTTGTGTTTCTGCAATATGCCTTTTTCTTAAAGGCTCATATTCATTTAAAAAATTAGGATTAGAATATAGCCCAAAAAAATATTCAGCCAAACCATTAGAGTTCCATAAGTACCCTCGCTGCAATAATTGTTGCACGCGTTCAGGACTCATTACAGCATACCCAGCTCTAACTCCCGCAATTCCGAAATCTTTGGACATGCTTTTTATGACAATTAGATTAGGGTAGCTCTCTGTAAGATTTGCAATACTAACTTCATTGTAATCATTATCTTCATAAGCAAAATGAATAAAACTCTCATCTACTATAACAGTTTGCAAGTTAGACAGTTCATGCAATATATGAGCTAGCTCTTTCTGAGAAACATACCCACCATTAGGGTTGTTCGGGTTAATTAAAATTGCAGTATCAATTTCATTTTGTTTAATGAACTCAATATAGTCTTCAACACTGAACTGAAAATTATTTTCTTTTCTTAAAGAATAATAAACAGCTTCCTGATCTGGTTTGATAAATTCATAGTAAGATGAAAACGTTGGCAATATTACACAAATTTTTTTACCAGCAAAATTTTTCATAGTCGCATCAATTGCTTCACTCGCTCCGTTGGCAATAAATAATTTGTTTGACTCTACATGAATACTTTTGCTTAACAACTCTGCTATTCGGTTATTTTGTGCTGGGTAAAATTCTAAGAGCTGCCTCAATTTACCGGCAGAGATAATTTCCTGCTCTAGCCATTTTAAAAATAGATCTGTAGCATAAGGGTTAGATAGAAAACAGGCGTCTATTTTAAATTCAACATCTGACAAAGTTTGCTTTAAAGTACTAATACTTGGAGAATGGCTACCAGACTTAGCTTTTAAATCAGCAATCTTTTGTTTTATGACCTGTTCAGATTCAGTTAATTGAAATGTGTTCATAATCTTATTTTACCACCATCATAAAAACCTGCCAGTGGCAGGTTTATTGGTGCGCGTGCCTGGATTCGAACCAGGGGCCACCAAGGTATAAGCTTGGCGCTCTAACCAGCTGAGCTACACGCGCAGAACTTCCTTATTATACAGAAAACCGACAACAAATTAAACCCCTAAAATCCCATTTCTTTTTAAAAACTGCCTTAATTGAGCCATATTTTTATTGTAACAAAAAGCTTTTATACCAACAGCTTTGGCCCCTTTTACATTGGCAGGGCGGTCATCTATGAACGCCAACTCCGCAGGGTTAATTTTTAGTTTTTTCAGAGCTATCTCAAAAAATTTAGGAAAAGGTTTTCGCACCCCAACTTTGGCAGAATTTACCAAATGGTATGGGGACAAATCAATTTTGAGTAGTTTTTGAATATTGGCTGGACCGTTTTTGTAATTATTGGTAAGAATAGCAATCGGATAATTTTTAGAAAGTTGTTTCATTAGTTTCCACGGGGGCAGTAACTTAGTGTTCTTCATATGCTTTTCTATCTGGCTAATAGTCAATGTAGGTGCCAGGTTTTCTTGAAAGGCTTTAATGAGATAATGTTCATTTCGTTTGCCAGTATCTACTTCGTGAAGTGCGTTTAAAAATTTCTGCTTAGAAGAAGCAGAAATTTTAGAGGTCCAGTATTTATTTCCTAAATGTTTGAGTGTGTCTTTTACCAACACATCTCCCAAGTCAAAAGCAATTATTTTAATCATGCATCAACAATAGTAGCATTAGCAACTAAGTCCCCATCATCTAGGCGCATAACTTTAACACCTTGAGTAGCACGAGACAAAGTAGCAATAGATTTTAATGGTGTGCGAATAGCTTGTCCTTTTTGTGAAATAACTACTAAGTCTTGTTCCTTTGAGCCATCGATAATGCACATGGAAATAATTTTTCCAGTTTTGTCTGTAATCTTAATAGTCTTAATTCCAGAACCAGAACGTTTTTGAACTTTATAGTTGGTTAGTTCAGTTTTCTTACCTAAACCTTTTTCTGTTACTACTAAAACTTCCAAATTTTTACCATCCATATCTTTGTTGACCACGTCCATAGAAATTACTTTGTCTCCTTTGCGCAAACGAATACCAGTTACGCCAGCAGCAGACCGCCCCATGGCGCGAATATCTTTTTCAGTAAAGCGAATGGCCTGGCCATCTTCGGTAGATAGCATAACTTCGTCGTTGCCGCTGGAGAATTGCACCCAACGAAGTTCGTCATCACCACGCAAGCCAATAGCAATCATGCCACTGCGACGTACCTTAGCAAATTCATTGCGGTCAACTTTTTTTACCAACCCATTGCGGGTGGCCATGATGAGGAATTTTGAAGTACTGTTTTTAGGCATGGCTAGTACCGCTGTAGCTTGTTCCCCTGCTCCAAGTTGGAGGAAGTTTACCAAAGCTTGTCCTTTTGCTGTACGAGCCCCTTCAGGTAATTCGTATGCTTTGGTAACAAATACCCTTCCTTTATTGGTGAAAAACATCATGTCGTCGTGGGTGGTAGCTGTAATGAGCTTATCTACTACATCTTCTTCTTTCAAGCTTTGACCAATAACACCTTTACCGCCACGGCTTTGTTGTTTGTAGGTGTCTGGAGTCATCCGTTTGATGTACCCAGATTTAGTTATAGAAACAATAATACTGTTTTCAGGGATTAAGTCCTCAGCATTGAAGCTGCCCAAAGGAGCTTGAACAATTTGAGTGCGGCGTTCATCACCGTATTTGTTTTTTAACTCAACAACTTCATTTTTAATAATACCCAAAATCTTTTTCACAGATTTTAAAATGCTTTCCAATTCAGCAATGAGTTTAAGTTTTTCAGCCAACTCATCTTCAATTTTCTTGCGTTCCAAACCAGCCAAAGTTTGCAACCGCATTTCCAAAATAGCTTGGGTTTGCAATTCAGACAGTTTGAATTTTTTAATTAAGTTGTAGAAAGCTTCTTCTTTGGTAGGGCTTTTTTTAATAGTTTGAATAACTTCATCAATGTGGTCTAAAGCTTTTTTTAAACCTTCCAAAATATGAGCACGTTCTTTGGCTTTTCTGAGTTCATATTCGGTACGACGACGCACAACTACTTGGCGATGTTCCAAATACTTTTCCAAAATAGTTTTCAAGTTCAACACATGAGGTTCCAAACCATCTACCAAAGCCAAAGTGTTCATGTGAAAACTTTCTTGCAATTGAGTGTAAGAAAACAGTTGGTTCAAAATCTTGTTTGCCAAAGCATCTTTTTTCAAATCAACAACAACACGAACACCATCTTTGTCGCTTTCGTCACGTACATCTTTTATTCCTTCAACCTTTTTGTCACGTACCAAGTCGGCAATGCGTTCTAGTAAAGTTGCTTTGTTAACCCGGTAAGGCAATTCGGTGATGAGTATGCGCATAGCAGAAGTTTTGGTTTCTTCAATTTCAGTGCGAGCACGCATAACAATTTTACCTTTACCAACAGCATATGCAGCTTTGATACTCGCTGCATCATAAATAATTCCACCAGTTGGAAAATCTGGACCTTTAATAATTTCAGTTAAGTCTTCTACTGTGGTGTCTGGATTGTCTATTAAAGTGGTAATAGCATCTACTACTTCATTTAAATTGTGAGGAGGAATGTCTGTAGCCATACCAACAGCAATACCCAAAGTCCCGTTGAGTAACAACTGTGGTAACTTCCCCGGCAGCACAGTTGGTTCTTTTTCAGTCGCATCGTAGTTATCTCGCCAATCCACTGTGTCTTTATCTATATCAGTCAGTAATTCTTCTGCCAACGAACTCATTTTAGCTTCGGTATAACGCATAGCAGCAGCTTTGTCGCCATCCATAGAACCAAAGTTACCTTGTCCAGTAATGAGCGGGTAGCGCATAGCAAAGTCTTGTGCCATATGTACCATGGAGTCATATACAGCAGTATCACCATGAGGGTGATATTTACCTAAAACTTCCCCCACCACTTTGGCAGACTTAGTAGTTTTAGCGCTATGACGCAAACCCATGGTGTGCATGGCATACAAAATACGACGATGCACAGGCTTTAACCCATCGCGCACATCTGGCAAAGCACGAGACACAATAACAGACATAGCATAGTCCAAGTAGGACTCTTGCATTTCCGATTCAATGGTGCGGGAATTTACTTTACCAATCAAGTCTCCAGTTATCGGAGCAGATGCATCTTTTGGCATAAAATGAAATTAAATATTAATTACTAAACGGGTTAGGAAAGGACTTTGCAGATTCGCCCGCCTGGGTTTTTAAATTTTGGAACAAAGATTGTTCTGGGTTAAGCTCTAGTCTACCAACTAACACCCAAACAACCAATAACACAACTACTACTCCTGCTGCACAAACCCAAATGATTCTAATTTTGTGTTCATGAGGTTTGTTACGAATGTTTTCAATAAGTCCCATGCTTGTACCTTAATTACCTTAGTGGGGTTAATACCACCAACTTAATACCCTCTTCGCCTAAATCTTTCTTTTTCAACATCAGTTTGTCTAGCTCTTCTTTTTTACCACCCATCTCTTTTACAAAACTGTCTAGTTTATTGTTTGTACCAGAAGCTTGGTAGTGGGAAGGGATAACAATTTTTGGTTCAATATCGTTGACTATTTTGCTGGCAGTAGATGGTTCTAATACATCTCCCCCACCAACAGGAATAATTAAAATATCAATTTGACCCAAAGCTTCCAACTCCCCTTCTTTCAAAGAAAAGTTTTTGATATGAGACAAATTTAAAATTTTAATATCTTCACTTTCAATTAGGAAAGCTGTGACAAACCGGCCATCTTCTTGTTTTACTGGTAGCCCAGTTACAGTAACACCTTTCACATCGTATTCGCCTGGATCATTCATGAGGAAAGGGTCGCCAGAAACGCCGCTAATAGCAGAATACATAGCATTATCTTTTTCAGATAGAACCAAAATGTCTGCTGCGCCCCGAGGAGGAGTTAGCCCGGTTTTCTTATCGAACGGGTCAGTAATAACAGTTGCTTCCTTAGTGATAACCTTAAAACTGGAAACTCCAAAATAGTGAATTTGCATGTATAAAAAAAGAGTTAAAAAATGAGTGTTTAAAACTCAAAAGCCCAATAATTATAGCATTTTGAGGGCAGTGGGGCAACTAAAAACCTCTTGACTTTCCACCTTTTTTGCCGTATAATTTCAGTTACTTACCGGCGCACGCGCCATTGGCATAAGCCATCTTAAATCTTAACCCCCGGTAGGTCTAAGTAACTGGCGTGTTTAATAATTAATATATGAATATCCGATCTACCAATTTAGCAACAACGAAGTAGTCGTTGTTTTTTCATTACTAGTAGTATTGTGCGTCATATATTGTAGGAATAAATTATGGAAGAAAATAACTCCACAGCTGTGGCAGAAGACACTCAAACTCCAGCTGTAACTAACCTCGTGTCCACCTCTGGCGACCCAAAAGCCGAAAATATGGCTGACCTTATTGGTTCTGGGGCTGAAATTCGCGTATTGAAGCCAGGTGACACCATTGAAGGTACCCTCATCTCCGTAGGGAAAAACGAAGTATATATTGAATTAAAAGGTTATGGTATTGGTGTAGTCCGCGGACGCGAACTATACGATGACCAAGCCACTCTAGCTTCCCTTAAAACTGGTGATACTGTAGCTGCTACTGTAGTAGAAGTAGAAAATAAAGATGGTAATGTTGAATTATCCATGCGTCAAGCTGGCCACGAAAGAGTTTGGCAAAAATTGCGCGAACAAATGGAAAGCAAAGAAATTGTATCTACCAAAATTTTGGCTGCCAACAAAGGTGGTCTCATGGTAGAACTCAACAATGTAGTAGGTTTCTTGCCAGTATCTCAATTGTCCTTAGAACACTACCCTCGCGTTGAAGAAGGTGACAAATCTCGCATTTTGTCTGTACTTAACACTTATGTAGGCACTTACTTCAATGTTCAGGTTATAACTGCAGATCCAAATGAAGAAAAACTCATTGTTTCTGAAAAAGCTGTGTTTGAAAAAGAAACTGAAAGCAAGTTGTCTCAATTGAAAATGGGCGATGTAGTTACCGGAACCATTACCGGAGTAGTAGACTTTGGTGTATTCGTAAAATTTGGTGATTTAGAAGGTTTAGTTCACATTTCAGAACTTGCTTGGCAACGCATAGATAACCCTAAAGATTTGTTCCGCGTGGGCGATAGCGTGAAAGCAAAAATTATTGCTATTGAAAAAGGCCGCGTATCCTTGTCTATAAAGCAATTGCAAAGCGACCCATGGCAAGAATCCGTAAAGAAATACCAAATTGGCCAAGTAGTTAAAGGCACTATTTCTAAAATTATGCCATTTGGTGTATTTGTAGAATTAGATAAAGATATCCAAGGGTTGGCTCACCTCATGGAATTGTCCCATGACCCAATAAAAACTGCTGAAGAAGTGGTAAAACCTGGCCAAGAAATGGAATTTAAGATCATTTCTATTGAACCAGCTGAACACCGCTTAGGTTTGTCCATAAAACAGCTTACCGAAGCTCCTGCTAAGCCAGAAGCTGACACTACAGCAGAAACCCCTGTTGCTAGCGAAGAAGCTCCAGCAGAAGAAGATTCTACTGACCGCGCAGAAGCAGAAGTCTCTGCCGAAAAAGCAGAATAAATGATACAATAAGAAAAGTTCTGTAACTGCGTTATTGCAAAAAAACTATAACGCAGTTACACTAGGTGCGATGGCGAAGTGGTAACGCGGCGGTCTGCAAAACCGCAATGCGCGGGTTCGATTCCCGCTCGCACCTCCAACAATATGCTCGGGTGGCGGAACTGGTATACGCACAGGACTTAAAATCCTGGGCCCGAAAGGGATTGAGGGTTCGATTCCCTCCCCGAGCACCAATGCATAAATAAAACCCCCTCTTTATGAGGGGGTTTTTAAAATGTAGTTTCTATATCAAACCTTATTTTTGTACTAATTCAGGAACTTGGGCTGAAGCTATAGCGACATAGCCAGTTGTTAAGGCTAAGTGTTCACGTTGAGCTTCAAGTTCGAGGTGACGTAAGTCGCCTTCTACTTTTTTAACCCCGTTCAACCAGTTGCTACTTCCAGGAACTACATAGAATCCCAAGAATTTTTCGATAGGACGATTTACATAAGCAGGTTTGTTGAGCAAGTTGTTCATGTCTTCAAACCATTCTTGATAGCTGTTGTAAACTCGTTTACCGTTAGCAATACCGCTACAGTTGTAAGATTCCACTACCCTACCGGCTACTAACCGTTTAGGGGTTCGTTTACACATATTGCTTTCCACGAAAGAAATAGCAATAGCGCGGAACGAGTTGTTTTGGGTTAAGATCCAGTTAGGATCTATTTGAGCCAATGGAGAACCTTTACTGTGCAAATACTCCTGAATTTTGGGAGCCAGCAAGTCTGCTGGAGTAACAATATCAGCAAGACTGATAGAGGTTTGCACTAGGCTGTCCTGAACTAATTTCTTATTTGGTTTTGAGTTGAGATCAAAAACTTGAGCCATTTTGCCATTCTGAGCCTGTAAGCTTGGGGTTTTAGTAAAACCTTGTGCTTGGACTGCTGCTGCTGGATATACCAGAAACAAAGTCGAGAATAAAGCTACAATAATTAAGCTTTTTTCTATGGCAGACTGCAGAGGGTTAGAAGCTGTCATTTATACAGATTTCAAACTCCTTTCCTTTGCCAATTGAATTGGTTGTTAAAAGACCTGCAAGGTTACTGGCTCGCTCCATAAGCCTGGCGGCTTCCAGAGTTCCAATTTCACACTTTTTTACCAAGTTTTAACCAATAAAAAAGAGTGCCGAACTAGCACCTTACAATAGTATTATACTCTATTTTAGCCTTTTCGTCAATGCTATTTTGCCAATTTACCGCTTAAATAAGCCAACAAACATGTTTTTTGGCTTGTCTTTGGGTAAATTTCGGACAAACTTGGCTTATTTACGACAGTTTAGTTTTTCTTTGAAAAGCTTAGTTGGTGCGCGGGAGAGGACTCGAACCTCCACGTCCTTGCGGACACTGCCACCTCAAGGCAGCCTGGCTACCAGTTACAGCACCCGCGCAGAATTATGCTTTGCTTCTGTAGCTAAAGCAGTATAAACTTTTTTATACTTTCTCTCAAGTTTGGGTGCTTTGGGATTTTTATATATGTTTTCAATTATTATTGCTGCTTCTGTTTTGGCATATTTTAATTGATAGGCTCTGGAGTTAGGGTTTGTATTAATATGCCCTTTTATATTACATAATCTTAATAAAATGGACCTAATCCAGCTTAAATGGGCCATACTTGCTGATATTAATGAGAAATAATAAAGATGACTTGACGCCCATCTCTTATCCCAATAAGAGTGAAATGAACCATCCCCATCAAAAGATCCTCTTAGAAAGTCAAAAAAGTATTTATCAGGAACATTTAATTTGCCTAATGTCTTGGATTTGGCTGGAGTTAACCCTATTGAAACGAGAAATCTATAAAAATTCACATCACTAAATTGTATATAGAAATATATTCTTTTTTTGTTATACCCACCTTTCTTTTGAGAAATCTTGGCATTTAACTTTAAACACCTTTTGAAGGTTTTAACTTGGTCTAAGTCCTTAGAAACAAATATAATATGTCGCCTGTCAGAAGAAAGGTTCCCATCGGAGGCGATAAGGCCTATGATATAAGCAAGTTTTGAAGACCAAACAGTAGATGTTTTATTAAGAGGTTTCATTTTGTTGATTCTCAATGTTAAAGCGTATACCAATTATAAGGGACTTCACAATTTTCGTAAATCCTGCTATATTTCATAGGCTAATAATGTATTAGGGCGATTAGCTCAGCTGGTCAGAGCGCTTCGTTTACACCGAAGATGCCAGAGGTTCGAATCCTCTATCGCCCACCAGAAATTCTATAATCCGCGCCTCGGTAGCTCAGTGGTAGAGCAGACGCCTGAAGAGCGTCGTGTCGTCAGTTCAATTCTGACCCGAGGCACCAGTCTGCTAGAATAATTGCAAATTATATGCGGCCATGGTTCAATGGTAGAACTCTTCCTTGCCATGGAAGGGATAGGGGTTCGATTCCCCTTGGCCGCTCCAAACAATAAAGCACGAGATAAACTCGTGCTTTATTGTTTGGAAAGTTAACAGAGGAATCGAGCGGGTGGAATCGAACGACTAGGTGCCCTTGGCCACTCCAAAAGAAACCAACGTCTAATGTGAGGTTAGACGTTGGTTATGAGGAAGGGGGTAGCAGCTAAAGCTATTCTTCTGTTTACGATTATAAAATGGCTCCTGCCCACCAGTGGGGTTGCCAGCCTCCAGAAATTGGTGATTCGTCCCAAGCTATTTCGTTACCCGAAATGATGAGTAACGGGACAAATTTTTCTGAGTGGTTTTGGCGAAGAAGTCCTGGAAACCCCACTACTATCTCCCCGGTATTGAGATACGGGTAGTAGTTTGCAACGAACTCCAAACCGTCGTAAAGGTGAGCCGGTTGGACTTGTTCGTTTTGTAGGTGAAAAAAAATGTGGTCAAACCGATCGGTAGGAAGTGGTGGCATGAAGTGCAGCAGTCTTTGGTAAGGAATGCCGCTTTTTGAAACAGTTGCGGTTGGACAGAACCGAGGTTCTGGGTAGGTGTTTGTGTTAAGATTGCTATTAAACCTATTGTAGCCCCGTTGTTGGAGGGCATACAAACAGGCTCTGTCTTGCTTAATTTCAGCATAGCGGAACGTGCGTTGTAGCACACTTTCCATGTTAGTTGCCATTGTTGTATCCTCCTAAATTTTTGATGCTGGATTATTATGAAAGACTATCTCTCATAAAATTATGATACGCCTGTTAGCGGGAGTAATGCAACAGTAAGCTGCCAGATTTATTTAGTGGCTTAATGGAGTTTAGTTGCCATTTAACAGTCTTAGGTTTTGCAGAAGAAAACAGATTTATGCCATTGCCAAAGGAAATTGGCTCAATAGTAAGATATAGGTCAGTTAGTAATTTTTGTTCTAAGCAATATTGGTAGGTTTTAGCTCCACCCAGCACAACTATGTTTTGGTATTTTAAATTAGCAATGAATTTTTTAAGATTGCTAGTTTTAGGGTTAAATAAAATTAAATTTGGACTTTCTACACTAACAGTTTTTACTTTGCTAGTCAGGACAATGCAATTTCTTTTAGATAGCGGTTTTTTAGCAGTTTCATAGGTGGTGCGGCCTACAATAATAATATCGCACAAGTTTAGTTGGCGACGCAAGAAAGTTTTGTCTTCTGGGCTAGTCCAATTGGAAAAATGATGTTGATGTTTGGCAATTTTGCCATCTATAGTAATTGCGGCAATGGCGGTATATGTTGGTTTACCATTAACCACGCCCTTTTTTGTATTAATCTTTTTTACTTTTGTAATGTTTCTCACAGGTTTTGCGATACAATTAAATTTTAGCTTTGCCAGGACCGCGTTTGTTAAAAGCCTTTAGCAAAGGCCAATAAATATCTTGCTCAGGAGTAATGATGAGTTTGCGATAAGTATTTTTAGTTGTAAATTTTACCATTTTAGCATTGCGAATAATGGCAATAGGGGTGCGTTCTTTACCTTCTCCCATATGTAACACTCCTGCTGTTGCCAGTGCATCTACAATGTTGATACGAGTTACGCGCAGCTTGCGACCAAAAATATCTTTTGTGCCGCGCATGTCTTGCACAGGCTCCATCCCATAAAAACCAGTGGACACCCCTACTACTCCAGCGCGCAAAGGTAGTAAGTGGCTGTCGGTAGAAATTGCTGCCAGCTTAGTGAGTTTATGCTTCTTTTTTAAGTACTCTACAATGTCTTTAAGCAATTTGTTGGTGTTGGTCGGCCACAACACAAAGTAGCCATTACCATTGCTTTTATCTATGCCAGCAGAAGCAATGAGTGTGTAGTCTTTAATGGTAAGCATGAAGTTGTGAGGCACTAAATGCCTAGGGATGTAGCGTTCCGCTTCGGCTTTAGCAAGTATGTCCCGTTGTTGTTTAGCATTGGCTTCATCAATTAGGACGCAACGACCTTGGTGAATGGCTAATACTTTTGAAGTAATTAAAATGACATCACCATTTTTAAGTGGTGGCAAGTGTTGGTCTAGGAGTTCGTAAATATTATCTTGAGGTGGGAGGAATTTTCTAGTACGAACAGTTAGGAATTCCATA
>CAZQWV010000003.1:0-2744 GCA_964597185.1 uncultured Candidatus Saccharibacteria bacterium | reverse complement strand
TCAAATAAAGTGAATTTTGTACCAGAACCCAGTAAGGTGGTGGTAGGGATTTGCAAAGCTATAAACCCTACTACCACAAAAGCAGCTAGGAATAATAAAGATTTTTTGGTAATTTTCATGCAGTTTTAAGTTAATTTAGAGTTATTATAGCCAATTTTTGTGGTGTTGGCCAAATGAGCATAAAAAAGGGGCATTCACCGGAGAAATATCGTGAATGCCCTAAGTTGTGAGGTTTACGGGACTAAGATTGGGGCCGCTTTAGTGCGGCTAAAAATTATTGACTGTCTGCCGTTTCGGAGCAAAGCAGTCCGTTTTTACCAATTTGGTTGCGGGCTTGGGTTCTTAGGTTCTGGGTTTCCCCTGACCCGTCACCTAAGTTGTAGCTCGTATGGAGGTTTTTGAAATATATTCTCAAGCTCTCCATATAGCCTTCGGCGTGGAAGTAGGTTCTACCATCTTTCCCAAGTTTGCCTGCTTCAAAGAGAGTTCCCACTTGCTGCGAGGTTAAACTCTCAAATTGGCAATGAAACTGCAAGTATAGCTCGAAGCTATACATTGCATTCACCCGCAAGGGTCTTTCTTCTCCTGCCTGATGAATTTCCAGTTCCCCCACAGACTCACCTAATGCCTGTGAAATTTTGTGGAACTGGTCCCAATTCCTTTTACCGATGGATGTGCCGGAAGGGTCAGCCTTCCCGCAACCCATAAACACCAACAACGCGATCGTTGTCAGTAAAATCACAACTTTTTTCATAATTTTCCCTCCTTCGCGTTGTTTTACCTACTGACGCAAAGAATATATGATATTAGCTGTTTTTGTCTTCTAAGTCAATTGTATCACTTTTTGCTATACTTAAATCAATTAAAAGAATTTTATGAGTTTAAATATTGCTGTAGTGTGTGGTTCAGTAAGGCAAGGACAGCAAAGCATCAAAGTTGCCAACTACATTAGCCAACAAATTGATTCTTTAGGCCACGAAAGTGTATTGGTAGATTTTACTAAAATCGTTTTACCTTTTGTAGACACTCCTGTTGCTCCTGGGGATTTACATGGCAACTACCCATATGAAACAGTAAAACAGTGGTCTGGTATAGCTGCTACAGCAGATGCGTTTATATTGGTTGCTCCAGAATATAATCACGGTTATAGCGCAGTGTTAAAAAATGGATTAGATTGGTTGTATTCGGAATTCGCCTACAAGCCTGTTGGGTTGGTAGGAGTATCCAATGGTATGGTGGGGGGAGCAAGAGCTATTGAACAATTGCGGGAGTTGTGTGGTGGTTTTGGTATGTATGACATTAAAGAAACAGTTATGTTCCGCCAAGTGCAAAATGTTTTTGCCGATGATAATTCTTTATTAGACACAAGTTACCAAAAACCAGTGGCAACACTTATAACCCAGTTATCTAAAATTGCAGAGTCAATGAAAACTTTGAGATAAAAAAATACCCTGGTATATACCAGGGTGTTTCATGCTACTTTACAACTTCCCAGGTGCCACTGGGATTTTTTGTTAATGTTCCAAACACAGAAAACCCAGAAGCCCATTTATGCCCGCCGCCACCAAGCTGGCTGGCAATTTCTTTGACATCTGTACCTTTGTGCGGATCGCTACGTAAACTACCTTTTACTACAGAACCATCTTGTTTAAGGAATAAAGCATACTTTGCTTCAGGCACCTTATTTAAGGTTTCTACTAATCCTTCAAAATACTCCATTGGCGGATTACCCAAATCTTCCAATTCTGCTTGGCTAATGACCGAAATAATAATTTGGTTTTTGCTATCATAATAAGCATTTTCTAAAGCTTTACCCCAGGCTTTTAAAGCTTCTACACCTTTTCCTTTGTAGTTATATTTAGCCACCGTAGTTACTCGAGCACCCTTTTCCATGAGAGACGCTGCAGCTTGCAAAGTGCTATCTTGGGTATTGCTGTGCATGAACGAACCAGTATCTGTAAAAATACCTGTAAGCATGCAGGTGGCGATTTTACCATTAATTTCCCAACCATTAAATATAAAAAAGTCGTAAACTAGCTCAGCAACAGCAGATTTTTCAGCGTCAACTAAATTAACATTTCCATATACTTTATTATCTGGGTGGTGGTCTATATTTAGTATTGGCACATTTAAATTTATAACCTTTGGGTTACCGCAACGTTCAATATTGGAACAGCCAGAAATTATAAGCAGATCAAAATTTGTTGAAGTTATATCTTCTGTAACTAAATTACTTCCTGGTAAATATTGTAATTGTTCAGGCACTCCCCCAACTATAGATACAGAAATATTTTTTCCAATGCCTATTAAATATTCTGCCAAAGCCAAAACCGAACCAAGGTCATCGCCATCGGTTCGTTCGTGTGTGGTCAATAAAATATTTTGCGCGGAACTAATTAAAGTTGTGGCTACTTGGTACTGTTCGGAGCTGAGCATTTGGCTACTTTATTTCTCTTGGTTTTCTGATTGTTGTTCTTCTTGAATTTCTTCAAGTAATTCATTGATGTGCTGGGCGTACCGAGGTGCAGTGTCTAAAAACAATTGTAGTCTAGGAACTATTTTCATAGAAAGTTTTCGGTTAACTTCACCTTGGATGTCGTACAAATTTTTTTGTAGTAAATTCAAAATTTCTTGATCAGTTTTTTTATTGTCTTCTCCACCAACAATGGAAATCCAGATTTTTGCCCATTTTAAATTGTGACTAGCTTCAGCTCGACTAACTGTTACTAAAGCTTTCACCCCTT
>CAZQWV010000002.1:0-18971 GCA_964597185.1 uncultured Candidatus Saccharibacteria bacterium | reverse complement strand
TTGGTGGTAGCAGGTCCTAGAATTAAAGTAAATATTTGGCTGGTTCCTGGCAACACAGAAATTTGCTGAATTGGAGAACTTCCATACATCATCACGCTTTGCCCTGTGAGCAAAGTTGGGGTGTACGTATCCCACTCAATATTGTTTAACGCAATTTGCCCAGATGACGAAGTATGATTGGCATTGTATTTGTACACAGTTGGGTTGGACCCAATAATTTTCGCTCCGCGCACATTTACATCTACTCCATTAATTGCTTGGCAAGTTTGGTTCAAGGTACGAATGGTTAAATTTGACAGCAAATCTATGGCAAAACTAATTTGTGTTACTTGTCCATCTAAAATGGTGGCATGCGGTTTGCTCGGGTTTGGATTGCTAACAGTTATAGGGTACGTTTGATCTGTAGAATACCCTGCTTTGGTTACAGTTATTTCATAACCATTGGTGCTGGCTGGTAAACCTACTTCAATCCAGTTTCCTGAAGAATCACTGGAACGACTCAAGTTAATGTCTGGATTAACAATAGTGTTATTTATAGTTATGGTTGCATCCGATACAGGATTACCATTGGCATCAAACACATTGATAAGTAAAGCTCCAGCATTTACAGTTGATTCCAAACCTTTAGGAGAAACATTAGTCACAAATGGAGAAATTGAACCATCATTTAAATTCTCTACAGACATTTTTACCTGCTTGTAGTCTGTTGGAGCTGGATCAGTACCAGCTAAAATTGTGCCATCAGCTGGGTCGTCTATGTAAGTGACTTCGTAGTAGACATGATATTGAACACCTTCTATTGTGGTGCTATATGGATTGGTTTCATCTGGTAAAGATCCAGTTGGGTTACCATTTACCGTGCCTACATCGCTATACGGTAAGTTGCGAACAATTTCTAAACGCTCTGCTGCCAAAGTTGATAACACTACTTTCTGGCGAGCAACTCTAACACTTCTAGTCAGCACTGTATATGACCCTAAAATACCCACAGCAAGTATGGCAAAAATTCCTACCCCAACCACAATCTCCATAATGGTAAACCCTCGTTGTCTTTGTATGTATTTTGTAATTTTATTTCTCACTGAAGCAATTTATTTGTTTTATTATACCATTTTCCAGCCAAATTTACCAAATTCTTTACCCGATTGAAAAAAAATTAAATATTTGCTAAAATATCGTAGATTGCTGTTAAAGCAATCCAACTAAATATTCGGGCGTAGCTCAGTGGTAGAGCTATCGGCTGTGAATACACAAAACTTTATCAGAACTTTATGTAGCTTTTGTTAAGCTAAATATATGCCTGATAAACGTAAATATTCCGACCGACGTGAATATCTTATTCAAGCAACTGCAAAAAGACGTTTTAATATCAAAGTTAAAGCTCTTAAATATAAAGGCAGTTCTTGCCAAAACTGTGGATACAACAAATGTAACAGAGCTTTGGAATTCCATCATCTAGACCCTCAAACGAAAAGCTTCGGCATATCACTCAAAGGTTATACTAGGTCATGGAAAGCGGTTAAAGCAGAATTAGATAAATGTATACTAGTCTGTTCTAATTGCCATCAAGAAATTCATGCAGGTCAGTTGCAGCTTTAAGTGGTAACACTTAAATGACAACGAGGTGAATTGCTGGAAACCTTCTTGGTACAACACCAATGGCAATCAGCAGCCAAGCCGGCATAATGTCGGAAGGTTCAGAGACTATCCGCAAGGAGTAGCCAAACTAATAGTTTGTCGAAGCGCCTCGCATCCTACTATAAGGATGATGATATAGTCCACCCCCTATAGAAATATAAGGAAAATGTGTAACCGATTGGTCACAGGTTCGAATCCTGTCGCCCGAGCCAAATAGAATGAGCATCACTTTTAGTGGTGCTTTTTCTATTTGTAGAGTTTGCTTGTTGTGCAGAAACCGCAATTAAATCAAAGGGTTTCTTGAGTTCATAGTGTAAGGTCTTGCCGTCCAAAGTGCAGTTCTGAAGTAGAAAGTTCAATAATTGGCGTTTCTCTTGAAGTTCAGAACTTTCAAATATCTCGTAAGCCTTTTGAGCGAGGTTTAATACAGTGTTTACAGTGATGTAATAACTTTCATCGGCAACGTTATGCTGCTGCATTTCGTCCAGTAGTTCTTGCTGCCGTTCTTTATACTCGTGCAACTTTTTGTCATATATGTCCGTAGTAATACTACCGTCAAAGCGAGCATCAAGCATTTTACTAAGTCGGGCTTCAATTTTATCGTATTCAGTTCTTAAAGTATTTAAGGCCTGCTGGTTAAAGTGGTTTTTAGCTTCATTACTTTTCCGCAGTTCAGTTATCAAAAAATCAATAATCTCATTTGGCAGCTGAATGCTTTTGAGGATTTGTTGAATTGGCTCAAGCAATTCGGCTTCAGTTACATACACTCGGTTGGCGTGAACCTTCTTGTAATTGGTGCAGCTGTAATAAGTATGGCCTTTTGATATTTCAGGAGTTATGGTGCAGGCGCACTTGGGGTCAGCACATTTGATTAGCCCACGAAAGACAAAAGGTTTGGCAGCGTATTGGAATGGCTTTTTGTGATATCCTGCTTTAACCTGTTGCACTTGTTCAAAAAGTTCCTTACTAACGAGCGTTTGGTATTTATGCGGGTATAGCTGCCCTTTAACCAACATCAAGCCAAAGTAAAAAGGATTTTTGAGGGCGTGAAATATACTGCTTACAGTTAATGGTATGGGATTTTTAGTATTACTAACTAATCCAAGTTTTTTCATTTCTTTCCTAAGCGTCAGCATTGAATAATTACCAGTTGCATATAGTTCAAACATCCGAGTAATTAAATGGCCTCTCATAGGGTCTGCTACTACCGTCTTGTTATTTTTATCATCAACAGAATTTAGATAGCCAATAGGTGCTTTACCTGCCCATTCGCCATTCTTGCGCTTGTATTCGTTGCTGCGCTTTACGTTATCGCTTAACTGCAAAACATAGCTCTTGGCCACGAACACGGCTAAATCCCAACGCTGGATTTCTGAACTATTACTGTCTTTATGTATTACTAAATTTTCACGAATGAAATGAATGTGCAGCTTACCTGCTTTCCTTAATTCGTCTAACAATACACTTTCCTTAAAACTTCTTTGTAAACGGTCAACGGTTTCTACAACTAAGGCCATTGGTTCTTTGGCTTGTTTAATTTCGTTGATAATTTGCTCAAACTTTTTGCGCTGGTCTTTGGTAGAACTTTCGTCAAAGCAATACTCGCTCTTAATTTTCAACTCTCGCTTATGGCAATAGTCTTGGGCACGAGCTAACTGGGCAGGTATAGACTGCCCTTCTAACTGCTCCTCGTTTGAAACTCTGGCTAAAATTATGGCTTTCATACTTTTGCCTTCCTTACGAATTTTTCAAACTCTTTTTTATCAATCCGAAATTCTTTACCGAATTTATAAGCCTTTAACTTACCAGCTTTAATGTAACGGTAAATTGTCATTATATTTAACTGTAGGGCTTCGGCTAATTCATCAGCCGTATAGAATTTTTCTATTTTCATATTTTTATATCACAGGGTAATTTAACAAAGGATAAAATGATAGCTGCCATACCAAGCACAAACAAAATTAAAACTAACCATTGGGCTACTTTGAATATCCTATTGTCAGAATTTTTGTTTGTGCTCTTTGTTTCGTATTCATTTTTTAATGCTGTTTGTTCGTCAGTAGAAATTGAGCCTTCTTTCAGATATTTCTCTTGGATACTAATAATTTTTGTAATGCGGTCAAATTGTTCATTGTAGATATTATGCAGCGAGGAGTAACTTCCTATGCGAGATAAAAATGCACAAACCACTGCGAGAATAATATCTAATGCAAGAAGCCCCTCTGCTACTAAAAATACGGTTCTATTTTTAACTATTTCGGTAGTTTCATTTTGCAAAGGGACAAAGGAAAACGCTAATATAGCACCAGCAATTGTTGCTATAGTAATGAAGATTGCCCTACCTTCTTTTTCTAATTCCACTAAGACAGGAAAGGTGTGCTCAAACAAACGGGCTTTAAGCCCTTTTAAATATTCAGTAGATTTATTTATAATTTCTTCTTCATTCATATTTTTATTATACTTTACTTTTCTTTACATAGCAAATCAGCATTGTGGGTAACTATTTCTTGCTGGCTTTGCGGATTTTCGCTGCTTTAATGCCAGCCTTTATTCGCTCGGACAGAGCTTGGCTGTAGTGTTTAGCTATAAGCGTTTGTAGCTCGGTCTGAAACTTAGTGGCGACGTTCATAACATTTTTGCTTTCTGCCTTACAAAAATAAGGCTTAATTATTTAATGATATTGCCAAGGGTCAAAAGGTTTAGGTTTTGGCTCAAGCGGCACTTCTTCAAACTGATAAGGTTCAAACTTTTTGAAGCTGTCCCGAATATCCTTTATAAAACTGTGGCTTCGGTTCACGCTGGCCAAAGCGTTTAAGTCTTTGAAGTGTGCAGCGATGCGTTGCCAATTGCGGATATTCTTCTTAGACGGCTGCACAACTTTTCTTAGCATTCTAATACCTTCGTCTTTACATAACAGCCACAGTCCAACTAAGTAAACGGCTTCCTTAATTTTGAGCTTCTTTTTGCGCATTAGCTGTTTCAAAATAGCTTGCGGATTACTTGATAAATCAAAGACGAAAAGGCTGGGCAAAATATAAGTGTCGTAATAATACTGCAATACTTTTTGACAGGCTTTGGTCTTGAAAATATCTTGAAAAGTTGGATTTTTGCTATACCCAAGTTTTTGCAATACATCATTCATTTTCTGCTTTTCGGATAGCCTAACTTCAATGCGTAAAATCTCTGGCTTGTCAGGCCTCTTAAGAAAATCAAATAGACTTTGCTGCTGCAACTTTTGGTCTTTGCCTAACGAACGCTTTTCAGTTTTTTCTAAGTCCTGCATTTTGTCATAGAACACTAAGGCGTGGGATTTAGCATAGAACTGTAAGCTGTGGCCGTCATTCCTAAATTTGGTTTTATCCAAATCCAGTTTGCCTGTGAGGTTTATTTTGCTTAATTCCTTTATAACACCCACTGCCGAATAACCGCCATTTATCGGTATGTTTTTTGAAGGGTGGAATGAAGTAACAGTAGCTTCTTTGAGTGCAGCGGTTGTAACCCATACGCCCATAGCTTCCATTCTTCGTTGCAGAATTTCTACCAGCTGCTCAAACTGTTTACTGGTCAGTTCTTGCAAGTTGTTTTTATAAATCAGTTTTGGTGCAGAAAATTCTATCTTTAATTCAATAGTGCCGCCTCGCTTATATAGGGTAAGGCGTGGGTTGTAAATGCCCAGTCGTTTACTTTCTGCTGAAGGGTTGTTATAGAATTTCATAAACACGGCTCGGATATTCCGTAGCTCTCTGGCGGCAGGAGTAAAGCTGTCAGGCTTCATTATCATAAACCTGCCGTAGGGCAAAGTTAAAATTATTGTATCTACCATTTCATTACGTCTTTCTTAAAATTGTTACTTGTTGAGGTAGTAGCTATCGGTTACTGACCAATCAGCTTCCTTTAATGCATATTCAATGGCTGCGTGATAGACATTCATTAAATTCCAGAACGCTGTATCATCGTCCCACAAACCTTGCGCTACTCGGTTAAGTTCAATGTCGGTTAGCTCTCGGCCAAAATTATCTTTGGCAAATGATTGAACTTCACTTTCGTAAATAATGCCGACATACCTATTGCCTTCGGTCTGGTCTTCAGGCTTAAAAAATACTTTGCTCATACATTTTTTCCTTTCTATTGGTTAATAATTTCATTAAATAATTCATCGGCCTTGCCCAAAATAGCCTGCTCAATGAGCTGGCCAGCTTCCTTGGTAATCGGGTGGAATATGTGCAAGTCATTATTGGCCAGTTTCTTGGTCGGATAGGTAATGCGGTAGCCAGAGCCGTCTAAGCGGCAATATACGCCAATTGAGCCCAAATACAGGCAATCGTCTACCACTATGCTGGCAAAGGCCACAAGGCCATTCTGGGGCTTAACTGGGGTTATGTTAACTTCCGTTATTTTCATATAAGTCTGGGTTATTACGTTTATCTATGCGAAGCAATAACTCAAAGAAACCAACTAAGTTTTGCTTGGCTTCAAAGTTTTCCTGTTCTTGAGTTGTCGGTTTTTGTTCTGTAGACATAAAAAACTGGCTTTGAGGCCAGTATAAAATTATGTCGGTATTAAGATTGCTTAAGAAAATCTTAAGATTTTTGGGATATGTATTTCGGGTCTATTTTAACGGACTGAATGGTTGTATGAAATAGGTCTTCAATGCCAGCTTTCAATGCGACTTTGATTTTAATCTGCGAAAAAGCGTTATTAAAAACCTTGTCGTTGGAATTACGAAAGGCGTCAAACTTTTCTGCTATTTCAGAATAAAACCATTCCTTACCCAATTGGTCTTGGTTCTCAAATAGTATTCGCAAACAATGATATTGGTTGCTAAACTTGGTAAGCTTTACGGGTTTATCATCAACAAAGAGAATTGCCTTATCAGGGTCAAAATCCAATTGGTGCATTGGTGCTTGCTGCTCAATTCTGACGGGAGCAGGTTCAATTTTAGCGGAAGTTGGTTCATCATCTTCCAAAAACTTTGCCAATAAGTGCAGTCTAATTTTGTAGTTATCGGTTTGCTTTTCGGGCGGTAAGTCCATATCAAAAACCCACAGGTTTTCTACTAACAGATATTGCAAATGTTCTAAGGCAACAAATGTATGCAAAAATAAAAATTCATCTTTATCGGTCAGGAACAAATGCACGTCTTTGTCATTGAGCAAAAATGAATTACCGTATTTGCTATGTGGTCTACGCAAGAAGCCCAGCAATTCTGCTTTCATAACACTGAACGTTACATAGTTTTGATGTTCAGCGACTAAATGATTACTCATAAACAATTCTAAGTATTCTTGCAAATAGCTACTCAATTTTTCTTGCGTGTCGTGGCTAAGCTGGGTATCAAATTCAATAAACTCATATAGACCGCTAAATTTTGCTAACGCAAATATGCCATATCCGCTAAAGTCCTGAATTTGAAAGTCGTTGTTAAATATCTTTTTAAGAGCAATGGCCTGCTTGCTTTTTGGGTTGTCCTTTATTAGTTGTTTAGCATTTTTATATTCTTCAGGGCAGTATTGTTCATACATAACTTCGTGAAATATAACGCCAGCAAACTGAATATCAATTTGTTCGCACAGCATTCCTAATTTCATAAAGGTATGCTGGGGTGTCCATTTTGCGGATTGTAAATCGTTGAGAGATAAAGCGGTTTTTATTAGTCGCTCGTTGCTTTTAAGAATTTTATAGACCAAATATAAATAATCCTCTTGCCAGTAAGGCAACTTTTCGGGTAAGAGAATAACGGGTTTTTTATCCTCAAAATTTAACTTTTCAAGAATATCAATGTGCAGTTTTTGAGTATAAAAAAACTCGTCATCACGCTCGGTTTTAATTACAGGAATGTTTGGGTCAAAGAGCAATTGGTCTGGGTTCTGCTTGTAGTCTTCATAATCAGCCTTAATAAAATCAAAAAACTTTTGTGCTAACTTATATTTTTCTTCAATTGCCTTACTATAAAAATTCGGCAGCCTTGCCTTTATCGGTTTATTCTTAACATCAACTTGAGTAATAGAAGTATGTATCATTACATCACTGAATATCTGCTCTAAGTAAATTGGGGCTATTCTTTCTTCTTCAATAAGCTGTTCCAGTATAGGCTTCAGAGCGTCAGAGGTGCAGATAAACAGATGATAATCCATAGCAGCCCGAAAATACTGATTGGTATGACGATAATCCTTAACCAGTTTCAGCTTGCGTTCTAAAATGTCCTTCAATTTTTCATTACTTTTCTGGGTCATTACTTCTTTCTATCTTACTTAACTTTTCTTTACAGGTATTCTAACAATTTGCTATTATTTACTCAAGATAAGGCAGATTTGCCATTGAAGCGAAAAAAATAATGACATTAAAACATTCCCAAAACTTTCTGCGAAAGCCTGAATTGGTAAACGAGCTACTTAAAAAATCGTCATTGCAAAAGGACGATACAGTTCTTGAAATTGGCTCTGGCAAAGGCATTATTACTGAAGCATTAGTTAAGGCGGTTAAATCCGTCATTGCCATTGAAGCTGATACTGGTCTTTACAATGAGTTGAGCGGAAAGCTAAGGCAGTTTTCCAACGTCAAAATACATAACTCGGACTTTCTTCAATTTGACCTGCCAAAAGGCCAGTATAAGATTTTTTCTAATATACCATTCAACATTACAGCGGAAATCATCAAGAAAATTGTAGAAGCCAAAAACGCCCCAGCGTATAGCTATTTGATTGTCCAAGAAGAAGCAGCTAAGAAATACGCAGGCCAGCCATACGGCAATGAAACTCTATTTTCGGTGCTCAATAAGCCTTGGTTCAGTTTTGGTGTTACGCATAAATTCAGACGGACTGACTTTAATCCTGTTCCCAAAGTGGATACTGTTTTATTGAGCATACAAAAACTCGTTCAGCCCTTAATACAACCAAACCAAGCCGTTCAATATAAGGACTTTATTACTTACGGATTTACCAGCGTGCGGCCAAACCTCAAAAAGGGCTATAAAAATGTATTCGGTCATATCCAATTTCTTAAGCTCGCTGACGAACTAAAGTTTGCAGCCGATGCTAAACCAACCGACCTAAATTTTGAACAGTGGTCAGGAATGTTTAATTATTTTCTCACTGGGGTAGAGCGCAGACGACAACAGCAAGTCCTTGGTTCAACTGAAAAATTGAGCAGGCAACAAAAAACCTTAGACAAAATTCATAGAACTCGGACTGCAAAAAATTGGCAACAGGCTAAGTAAAAACTCTGTCTTTACGGCAGGGCTAACTCTAAGGTTCTTTTTGTTGTAAGCTCAAGGTCTTTCCAATTCTTTTTGAACGCATTGTAACTCATACCCACAAGGCCAATGCTTATTTCGTAGCAGAGTAGCCGTTCCTCAAAATTCGGCACTTCCAGCCCAATACTCTTATAATGTTTTCTTGCTTCAGCAGCCCAATCAATACTTTGCATAGCAGGATACCAAGGCTGCCAAACAATAAATGCAGCAAGCTCATATAGAAAATCGCCATACATTGCGTTGCCCCAATCTATTACGGCCATAATTTCCTTGTCTTTGACCAGCACGTTGTAGTGCAAAAGGTCGGTATGAAGTAAATAGCGTTCTTCTGGGCATTTGCTGGCAAGGGATTTTAATACTTCAAAAGCCTTGTTAAATGGCTCGTCGCCTTTTGGCGAGTTGGTCAATGAGGCACGCCAACCGTAGGTTCTGCTTTCTGGTGGGTCGTTAAATACATCAAGTAAATATGCTTGCCAGCTTTGGTATGGGGCAAGCGTTTTAGTATTCCAGTTTCCGTAACCAGTCGTGTAGCTAATGTCAGTTTCCCGAATAGCGTCCAGCATACCAAAGACTGCGGGGACTATCTCAACCATTTTTGCTTCATTTAACCCCTCAAGCATATCGCCAAAAGCCCGTTCCGAAATCGCAAAATGACAACCAAGAGCCTGCCCGATTTCAGTTACTTTCGGTATGGGTAAATTAAGAGTTGCAAACGTGGAAGCCAATTGGTCTTTTCTAAAATCCTCATCAAACTGGCCAAAGCGAATAACGTAATCCTTGCCTGCGTGCTGAAATG
The DNA here is from genome assembly GCA_964597185.1 of uncultured Candidatus Saccharibacteria bacterium. GTDB lineage: Bacteria > Patescibacteriota > Doudnabacteria > UBA920 > UBA920 > CAYQEU01. The sequence continues at coordinate 9,285 of CAZQWV010000002.1, read as the reverse complement.
AGAATGCTTGCGACCATTCGCCTTGGCCGATAGGTAATACTTTGCTTACTTCTTGGCCGAGGTGCTCTACTAAAAATTGTTCAACTTGTGGCGTTTCCAAGCTATTTTGTTGGGTTTGTTCCATAGATACATTATACTCCAGAATATACGGGAACTTTAACCGCCTGCAGTTCTGGTTCCAAATCTGCCCAATCAACCGTTCCAAACGCATTCAACAACGGGAGCCAACAAAAAAGCATCAATAGATATTGGTGTTTTTTTGTTACATTAAATTAGGTGTATAATAAATAAACTAATTCATGAATATGAATAAAATATTTCAAAACCCCTTTCTCAATGCTGTGTTTGCCGAATTTTATATAATAGTAGTGGCAACAGTTATGAATGTGGTGGCCAAGCCAGACACTCCAGACAACTTTTTTACACCCATAGGAGCCCTGTCTTTGTTTGTGCTATCTGCCGCGGTTATGGCTTTCTTGTTTGTTGGCCAACCTTTGCAGTATTACCTAGATGGGCAGAAAAAGCTGGCCGTAACATTTTTCATGAAGACAGTTGCAACCTTTGCAGTCCTAACTGCAACTGCCCTACTGGTTATGTCCATGACACAGCCTATTTAATATCAATTAAACATTAATACAAAACGCAAATGAAAAAAGGTGCCTATGTTGATGGATTTATTCTTTCCATCCCAAAAAAGAGCAGTGCAAAATATAAAAAAATAGCTGAAGAAGCTAAAGATGTGTGGTTAAAATTTGGAGCTTTAGACTACAAAGAATGTAAAATAGATGACGCTACCCCACAACATGTCACTTTTACATTTAATAAAATGGCTAAAACTAAGCCAGATGAAGCTGTGTGGTTTTCGTTCATTACCTTTAAATCCAAAACTCACCGCAACGAAGTCAACAAAAAAGTTATGGCTTATTTCGATAAAAAATACGGACCAGAAGGTATGATGGATATGCCATTCGACATGAAACGCTTTTCCTATGCTGGGTTCACGGTAGAAGTAGGAGCGTAAAACTCAAAATTATTTTCGATGGAAACAGCCGGCCCAACAACAGGGTCGGCGTTTTCCTTTCTGCAAATTTTCCTGCATTATCCTGACTCTTCTCTCTCGAGTTTCTTGCTTCACAGCTCCTTCTACCCAACAAATCCACTCATTTCTAGCCAAAGGAGTAATATCTTCCCAAACAGCTCCCAGCTTCTCATTGAGGCTCAGACCTTTTTGCATATCTTGTGGCAATTTATGAACCACACCTTGGGAAAGTTTTTTTGATTTCATATTGTTATTTTAACATGCTGCACTGCTGTTTAACATGTCCCACAGAAGTTTAGCATGGCACGCTGTCAGCACTTTCCATAACCCACCAATTCTAATGAATTGGCAACCTATGGGAAGGAGGTAAAATTATGCGATTTTACCCCGCTGTTTCATTACGCGGTCGCACCCGCGCCTAAATTCTTTGTCGACACAATCCAGGTTTGCCTCAAGCTTTAGCCTGGTCCGGGTCCCACCTACCCACGAAGTTCTTTAATTTTCATGAACAGGTTAATGGTGCCGTAAAGAGACTCAAAGTCCGATTGCAAGCTCAGCATAGACTGAACTGCAATGTCTTGAATATCTTTTTTGGCGTTGCTGGGCATAAGGTTCACCAAAAACTCTTTGGTCACCCCTTCGTCATTCTTGGCATCCACCAACACCGCAGTGTTGGCAGAGCCAACAATTTCCAGCAAGCAAGCAACTTTGTTTACGCCTAGCGGACCAATATCTACCGCCGAAGACGAATACTCAAAGTTCACCAAATCTCTAATTCCAAGGGTTATTAACTCCTGTTCAAAGACTTTAGCAAACTCTTCGGTGGTCATTCCTTTCGGCGGGTTGAACGAGGTGATAACGGATTTACCAAGCTCCAAATGACCTTTTAGTATGTCCTCCCCGATTTCAATCAATTTATTTTTATATTGCATAAATAAATCGACTTTGTCTTGATGAAGATACTTAGGAATTTCTTCCTTCCAGTTACCGTTAGTTGGGTCATAAAAAGCTTTTATTGCCCCGCCTTCTGCTACTATATAACCACATACACCAGGGGTGAACATAGCTGTAGCGATTTTAATTGCAAAAGACAAACTTCTTCCTGTGCAAAGACCAATTCTCAGTCCAGGCATATCCGAAGATGGTTCGCTTAAAATATTTGCTATGCTTTTCAACATCGCAATTGCAAAAGTGTTTCGTTTCAAAAAATTATCTACCGTTGCTTTATTGTTAGCTGTTTCCAAACCTGTAGCTGGCAGAAGACAACCGTCTATGTCACAAGCTAGATAAAGAAGGGTCATTAACCATTTTTTTAAAAACGAACGAGCTAATGCCGAAAATTCGGGAATCAATGTCCCGAAAGAATTTATTTTCATTTTCCCTCCCTCGCACGCCTTTAATCCATGTAATACAAAACTGGTTTGTTTACACTTTTCAGGCTGCTTGGTTTTTTATTTAGTTTATGAATTTGCTGCTTAAATATTGGCTTTTTAGGCCAAACCCTAACAGAACAAATTCTTATAATTATAGCATAAATTAAGAAAAATGTCAATACCATACATAAGAGCAAAGTTTTACTAAAGCATTGTTATATTTATATGTATTGCTTACCTGTATTAACAAGCAGTTTTTGTTTATACTTAACTAATGCAACTCACAGCTCAGCTACAATCTAATTTGAACAAAATGAATTGGCATTCGTTTTGTTTTGGCTTTATGCCCTATGTGCCGATTGTATTCTTGTTTTATAAATCTGTTGGTTTAACTTTTGCAGAAATTGGTATGGTAAGCAGCGCTATGTGGCTTGCCCAACTTACCCTAGGAATTCCTGCTGGTATTTTTGCAGATAAATATGGGCGAAAAACTGCCATTGCCATTGCTGCATTGCTATCTGCTTTAGGTTTAGTACTTACCTACTTTGGTTCCAGCTTTGAAGTTTTCTTTTTAGCCAACCTTATTGCTGGAGCTTCACATAGCTTCATTGCTGGTAGCGATACATCTTATATACACGACAGCTTAGAGCAAGAAGGCAAAGAAAGTTTTTTCAGCAGACATCTTGGTAAATACTATGGTTATTTTTTTGGTGGTGCTGCCATTAGCTCAGCTTTAGCAAGTTTTCTGCCTGAAGATAACTATAGGTTAGGTTTTGCTATCTCTGTACCGTTTGCCATTCTTAGTTTTTTAGTGGTTTCATCTGCTACTGAACCTAAAACCAACCATGCCAGCGAACAAAGCAAATTGTGGGCGCATTTTTCTGAAGCCATAGGTTGGGTAGTGCGCACCTCAGGACTGCTACCAATTTTGCTTTATTACGTTATTCTTACAGCAGCTATCCAAATCTTTTTCCGCTACATGCAGTTCATTATGGCTGATGCTGGTATTGACCCTAAATTCAACGGCTTGCTGTACGCATTATTTATTGGTATTGCTGCTAGCAGTTCCTATTGGGCTCATGGTATAGAACAAATATTTAAACGGAAAGGCTCGCTGTTAATTTTATTATTGGCTATTGTTCTGCCGTTGTTGGTTTTTGGTTTAACAAATATTTTAATTTTCGTTTTGGTAGCAATCTTATTTGTAGAAATTGCGTATGGGTTACTTCGACCTGTCATGAGCGGGTATTTCCATAAATTGGTTAAGTCACACAACAGAGCAACAGTGGATTCTATTAAAGCATTTAGTGTGGATGGTACGCTAGTTGTGTTGTTACCTATTTTCGGATATTTGGCAGATCATTTTGGTATAGCTCAAACAATGTTGTACTTGGCTCTATTCACCGTTTTGATTTCCGCCTTACCTTTACTAAAACTAGTTCAGCATTCAAACAAAGCATAAACAGATCGTGGTGTTAAGCAGGCATAGTTGCGCTTTATTTGTTGTATGTAGAAATGGTAAGATAAATATATAAGTAATAAATAAATTTATGAACATGTTTAAGCCTGTAAAGGCAAATAGTGTGGCGAGCTACCTAGCCCAAGTACCTTTAGAGCGACAGGAAATTATATTTTTCCTGCACGATTTAGTACAAAAGACTGTACCTAAACTCAAACCTCATTTGGCATATAACATGCTAGGTTATGGGTCTTTTCCTTATGTAAACTACAAAAAAGAAACTGTGCAGTGGCCTGTTATTGCTTTGGCTAACCAAAAGAACTATGTGAGTTTATATGTTTGCGCTACAGATAAAGATGGGTATTTGGCAGAGCAGTATAAAAAAGAATTAGGGAAAGTTAGTGTGGGCAAAAGTTGTATTCGGTTCAAAAAGCTTGAAGATTTAAATTTGCCAGTGCTTAAGAAGTTGTTAAAACAAGCTGCTAAAATTCCTGGCTTTTATAACGAAAAGAAATAATTAATATAAATATATGAAAATTAAAGTAGAACAACATACAGTGTCCGGTGCTATGTGGTTTATTGGCTGGTTGTTTACCGCTGGCCTACTACAACTTAGTTTTTGGAAAGCTGTAGCTGCTATTATCATTTGGCCGTACTATATTGGTGCTTTGGTTCACTCCTTGTTACTGCAATAATATGCATACTTATACACTCCCTAAAATCTTAATAGCCGTCTTTGCAATTGTATTTATGCTGCTGCCAGGGCAAATTAATGCTCAAACCACTGAGACAGAAAGAATACTGTATTACAATAGTGACATTACTGTTAACAAAGATTCTACACTAGTAGTTAAAGAAACTATTGCTGTATACAGTACGGGTACAGAAATTCGTCGAGGTATTTACCGCGATTTCCCTATTGCTTACAAAGATGACCAAGGGAAAAGATATTTAGTAGATTTTAAAATTCTGAATATTACCAGAAACGGTGAAGCCGAATCTTACCACACAGAAAAAGCAGGCAATGGTATCCGAATTTACATTGGTGAGGAAGATGTATTTATCCCTAATGGTGAGCACGAATACGTGCTAACTTACCAAACTGGTAGACAGTTGGGATTTTTCGAAAACCACGATGAATTGTACTGGAACGTCACTGGTACAGGATGGAGTTTTCCTATTGAGAGTGCTGGTGCCACAGTAACTTTGCCAGAAGGCATTAAGCAAGAGCAAATTACCACCAATTATTTTACTGGGCCTCAAGGTTCAGTTGAACAAAATGCCCAAGCAAACGCTAGAGATGGGTTTGCAGAATTTGCTACTAACAAACCTCTTTTGCCTAATGAAGGTTTAACAATTGTTGTTACCTGGCCCAAAGGGTTTGTTACCCCGCCAACTGAATGGCAAAATTTTATGGCAGATGTAAAGGGAAACTTGGATTATGTTTTAGGAACTTTTGGCCTAGTGTTGGTGTTCTTGTATTACTACTGGATGTGGCGCAAAGTGGGAAGAGACCCTAAAAAAGGCAGTATTATTGCCATGTACGAATCTCCAGATGGTTTATCTCCTGCTATGATGCGTTTTGTAGCTCGTATGAACGCAGATAAAACCAGCTTCACAGCTGCCATTTTAAGCTTGGCCACTAAAAATAGATTGAAAATTAGTGAGGAAGACAAAGGCTGGTTACATCGTATGAAGTACATTCTGACCAAATTACCAGGCAACTCCACCCCGCTTAGCAGCGAAGAAAAACTGTTGCTAAACGAAATATTCTCTACTGGTGACACAGTTACTCTAGACAGAAATGAGTCTGTCCGCCTTTCTGGAATAGTAAATAAATTCAACGACTCGCTTCGAGACCAAGCTGGGAAAAAATATTTTGTAAAAAATGGAATAGTTATCTTTTTCGGGATTTTTATTTCGTTTGCTGTGATTGTAACAACAGTCATTATGGCTGGACTAATCCGTTTTGAAGTAGATTCAATATTGCCTATTATTTTCTGGGTATCTTTAATTGGTTTACTAATAGCAATAAATATTGTTTTTATCAATCTCATTAAAGCTTACACCAAAGAAGGACGACAACTAGCAGATGAAATTGAAGGGTTTAAACTATTCCTTACTGTTACAGAAAAAGACAGGTTAGCTTTTCATAACCCTCCTGAAAAAACACCAGAATTATTTGAAAAAATGCTACCTTTTGCCTTAGCTTTAGGAGTAGAGCACCAATGGGCAGAACAGTTCTCAGATGTATTTGCCCGTTTGGAACAGGCTGGCAATAGCTACTCTCCTGGTTGGTACCATGGTTTGTCTTCTGCAGCATTTTCTCCAGCTACATTTGCATCAACAGTTGGTAGTAGTTTTGCAGGAGCAGTATCTTCCGCTTCAACTCCTCCTGGGTCTTCCTCTGGTGGTGGAGGTTCATCTGGTGGTGGAGGCGGCGGTGGAGGCGGAGGAGGTTGGTAAAATAATATTTATGAAATTTTAAAACCGGCTATCTAGAGCCGGTTTTAATATCTTTCTCAATTTTGCCGTCGCGCAGCGATATAATTCTAGATGCTAAATTGGCATATTCCATTTCGTGAGTAACCATAACAATGGTCTGCCCAGACTTATTCAGCTGAATGAAAGCTTCCATAACTAACTCTGAATTAGCAGAGTCTAAGTTGGCAGTAGGTTCGTCTGCAAACAGAATGTGGGGGTTATGAGAAATTGCTCTAGCAATAGATACTCTTTGCTGTTGCCCACCAGAAAGTTTGCTTGGCACAAAATGATGTTTTTCATCTAAGTCTACTTTTTTCAGAGCAGTTTCGGCCATTTGTTTAGCTTGCTCTTTGTCCACACCTTGCATATACAATGGCAGCATGACATTCTCTATTGCTGTAAGTTCTGGTAAAAGCGCGTAGTCTTGAAATACGTAACCTAGCTCAGCTAAACGCATAGCTGTTTTTTCATTTTGAGTTAATTCAAAAACTTTAATGTTGTTCAAAAATATATCGCCGGCAGTGGGTTCGTCTAACAAAGAAATTTGGTAAAGCAGAGTAGACTTCCCTGCACCAGATGGCCCAATAACAGCAACAAATTCACCTTCTTCAATAATAAAATTTAAACTGTCTAACACTCTTTGAACAGCTTCACCGTTTAAATATTCTTTTATTAATCCTTTTACTTCAATCATATTTATCTTCCTAAAATTGAATCTAATGTATTTCTTCGCACAATTAAAGCTGCTGGAATGTATCCTGCACAAATAGTCACAAACAATAAAATAGCAACACGAATAGCAGCTCCTTCTGGAGTTGCTACCAAAATACCATCAGAGAATGGAAAGTCTATGGGGTTTTGGTCAAAAAATGGCTTTAATAAGCCGAAAGTTAGCAATAAACCAATTGCAGAACCAATGCATCCATAAAATAAACCTTGAAACACATATGCAAGTTTTATGGCTAATGGTTCAACTCCAATACCTTTCATAATACCAATAAATTTTCTGCGGGTAATAGCATTGATAAAAATTACAATAAATACTGTAATGGAAGCAACAACTAAAGCAATACTGGACAAAGCATTACCCAATATGCCAAAAGTTATTTCAATATCACGCAAGAAAGATGGTATGGCATCTTCTGAAACTTGAATCTTACCCCATTCTCCGCCACTAAACTCTGTTAAAGCTGTTACTAAATTTGGTCCTTGCTCAGGGTCTTTAGTGGTTATAGCAATTTCATTCACCTCCCATTGGTTTGTAGAAAGCAATCGACGATATTCTGAATCTAAAATAAACATTCTTTGTGAAATTTGGTCTACTTTGCTCTTCAAAATACCCCGAACGAACACATCTTTACTGACTGCATCTTCTCCTTCGCCTATAGTTAGACGAACTTTACTACCTACTTCGACATCTTTAAGCAACTCTAAACCTGGTATTTCAATATCTGCAAAACTTGAATACTTCTTAATTAAGTTAGCACCAATTAATATAGAGCCGTCTACATTTGGGTCTAAATTCTGTCCTTCTAATATAAATTGAGAAAATTGGGTAACTTGTTCTTCTTTAACTGGGTCAATTCCTACTAAAGTACCTGCCCCGGTATTTGGGCGCTCTTTATTTTTCGGATTTTCCGAAAGAGAAGCTTTAACAGTAGCTGCGGAGGTGTACCTAGCGGAGTAATGCTCTACTAAAGAGTTATTATCTAAGAATTTAATAACATCTTGGGAGTTCTCTATATAGTTCGTTCCTGTGAGAGGAGTAATAATAACTTCTCCAGAATAGTTTTCTCTGAATTGCTTGTATGAGCCAGTAATTAACCCTACTAGCAAACCTGACACCACAACCAAATTCAAAAAGGTTAACACCATAATAAAAATAATGAGTCCGGTGGTCCATAGGCTGGAACGCAAAATCTGCCTGGATGCTAACAGCCAAGCTACTCTTATAGACAGTTTTAAATGTTTAATTTGTTGCCAAATATAGTTCATAAAAATAAAGGCTTAAACAGCCTTATATAGCTAATTATATTATAAATAGGCTAAATAGACAATAAACTATCAGATATTTGACATATACCCCCAGGGGGTATATTGTAAAATTATCTACAATTAAATTTAACCTGTATGCTTCATAAAAATAGCCAAAAGCTCAGTAAGAGACTCAAAATCATTCAGGGTCAAGTTGGTGGAGTAGAAAAGATGCTTTCCACTAATAAATACTGTCCTGATATTATTCGTCAATCGCTTGCCATTCAAAAATCTTTACAAAGCTTCAACCAAGCATTGTTAGAGAACCATCTTCAGGAACATATCTCCCACCAATTTCATACTGGCAAAGAAAAACAAGCAATTAAAGAGTTATCAGAAATTTATTCATTAACAAATAAGTAATTAAATATATGCAAAAAGAAATAATATATGGTATAGGTGGAGTGGTTATTGGTTTAGTAATTATGTTAGTAGTGCAGTCTGCCAGCCACAACAACTACGGAAGAAAGCAAAATATAATAGGTCAGCAATCGATGCACGATTCAATGATGGAAAATAATGACAACTCCATGCATAACATGATGCAAGCAATGACAGCTGCACTGGAAGGTAAATCTGGAGATGAATTCGATAAAGCATTTCTTTCAGAAATGATTGTACACCATGAAGGAGCAGTAGAAATGGCAAAATTGGCCGAAAAAAATGCTAAACATCAGGAAATAAAAGATATGTCTGCTGCAATTATATCTGCTCAAAACAAAGAAATTGAACAAATGAAAGCATGGCAAGAATTGTGGTATAAATAAAGTTGTCCACACCATTGTTTACAATTATGCGTTTAATACATATAATTAGCATATAAATAATTAAACAATAGGAATGAGAAACAAAACACAAAAAGGATTTACCTTAATTGAACTTTTGGTAGTTATCGC
>CAZQWV010000001.1:0-22816 GCA_964597185.1 uncultured Candidatus Saccharibacteria bacterium | reverse complement strand
ACCCCGTTGTTATAGCAGACTTGAAGAGTATGGGGTTGTTGTACAAAGCACAAAGCTATACTCACAGCTACCCTCATTGTTGGCGTTGCGGTACCCCACTGTTTTACAATGCTTTGCCAGCTTGGTTTATTAACATTCAAAAAATTAAACCTCGTTTGTTGGAATTAAATGAACAACAGATAAATTGGTACCCTGGGCATTTGAAAGAAGGCCGATTTGCTAAGTCCATAGAAAGCGCTCCAGACTGGAATATTTCTCGAAACCGTTTTTGGGCAACAGCTTTACCTTTTTGGAAATGTGAATCCAGCGACTGTGATAACGTAGTTTGTATTGGCTCAATTGCAGAACTTATTGAGAAATCTAGTAACTTTAGCGAAGTTTACCCTGACTTCAAGTTAAATAGCAGTAATTATGAAGCTGGTGTAATCGACCAGAACTTAGATGACGCTCCAAACTATGACCAGTTAGATTTGCATCGCCCATACATTGACCGAGTAAAATTGAATTGTGAAAAATGTAGCGGTAGTATGCAACGTATCCCTGAAGTTATTGACTGTTGGGTCGAGTCTGCTTCTATGCCATTTGCAGAATTACATTACCCATTTGAAAATAAAGAATTATACCAAGAACGGTACCCAGCAGACTTTGTAGCAGAATATATTGCTCAAACTAGAGCATGGTTTTATGTTATGCATGTTATGGGTACTATCATAAACGATAAAGCTCCGTTCCGTAATGTAGTGACCACAGGAAATATTTTAGCAGAAGATGGCAGTAAAATGTCCAAGTCAAAAAATAATTTTCCAGACCCATGGGTAGTTATCGAAAAATACGGCATGGACCCGATTCGGTTTTACCTGCTAACTTCCCCAGTCATGAATGCAGATGATGTAGATTTTTCAGAAAAAAGCATTGCCGAAATTAACCGCAAAGTAAGCTTGTTGTTTTACAATGTCTGGTCATTCTATCGCATGTACACTCAAGAACAAAGTCAGACAGAAAGGCCAGCTACCACCAATGCCCTAGACTTATGGATGCTATCTTTGTTAGACCAAGTTACACGCAAAGTTACCCATGAATTAAATAGTTACAATACTGTGAGAGCCGGCAGGTTGTTAGTAGAATTCATTAACGATTTGTCTACTTGGTACTTGCGCCGTAGCCGAGATCGTATTAAAAATGGAGGAGCGGACGGAGAATTGGCATTATCTGTTTTGAAGTTTGTGATTGCACAAACATGCCAGTTATTAGCTCCGTTCATGCCATTTTTAGCAGACCATATATATAAAGATATAACTGGGAAAGAATCTGTACATTTGGAAAATTGGCCGACTTCACCAGATCAAGATGATGTGCAAAGGTTACAAGATATGGACTTAGTTCGCCAAATAGTTACTGCAGGACATGCTTTACGCAAAGACTCTGGTTTAGCAGTAAGTCAACCTTTGCGAGCTGTAGCAGCCACATTTGCAGATGAGAACAATGAGCTGGATCAAGAGCTGAAAGATTTAGTACTCGCCGAATTAAATGTACAGCAGTGGGACAGTTCCTTAACAGATAAAGCAACCATACGTCCAGAAACTATTAAAACAGGTGAGGCTAATGCAGAATTGCTTAAAAAAGTGTTTCTTGATATAGAACTCACTCCAGAGTTAGAACAAGCCGGACTTGCCCGTAAATTAGAAAGACATATTCAAGATATGCGCAAAAAATCTGGAATGAAAGTTGGAGAAATGGTAGATATTTACTACACCACCACAGACCAAAATCTTGAACAAGCTTTACTCACCATGGTGGATCGTAAAAAAACTTTTGTAAATTCTATTCAAACTTCATTAGAAATAGAAGCAGACTTTGAAATTCAAGTAGAAGTAGCTGGAAGTGCTTTATGGCTCGGAATGGTTAAGCTTTAATTTTTAGCTACCCATGTCTAGGGAACAGAGCTTCAACGCCATAGTTATAAAAAAACAGCCGTTAGGTGAAGCAGATGAAATTATTACTTTGTTTGCAGAAGACATAGGCAAAGTTAGAGCTGTTGCTAAAAGCACAAAACTTACTACAAGCAAGTTACAACATGCATTGCAGCCTACCTTTGTCATTCAATGTGCAGTTGCTGGTAAAACTAGTTTACCAAAACTTATCCGAGCTTCCATAACTCAATCTTTTCCAAACCTCATTGCCAATTACGATTGCATTGCTGGCTGGTTTGTTGCAGCTGAATTGCTCATTAAGTTGTTGCCAGACAATGAGCCAAATGCGGAGCTATATTCAGAAACTTTATTGTTATTGAATTTCTTAAATAGTATACAGGCCAACAATAAGCAGAAGTTAGATTTAGGTATTCTTAAGTACAAGCTGTGTGCCATGCAGTCCAGTGGATTAGGTATTCATTCTGTAGGTCAATTGGAGTCTGACAAAACTTTACTATTTAGTGTAGCCAAAGGAGGTTTTTACTATAAAATCGCAACCCCAACTAGTTCAGGGTTAGATGCTGATTCAATTGTAGTAAATTCATCACTTTGGGTACTGTTTGAGTCATTAATTGCTACCAACTACGAAAATTTGGTAGTAGATAACCCTAATTTAGTTCAACAGTTAGAGAAATTGGTCAATAATTTTATAAGTTACCAGTTAGATAGAGAATTGAAAGCAGATCAGTACTATCAAAACCTTTCGTGATATAATGAATAGTAGTAACTAACTATTTATTTATGGATTTCACAACAAGACCTGTAACAAATCCAGTCCCAAATCAGCAGGAAGCACCATTGGGCTCTGGCAATGCAGATACAAAAATTTCAAATGACCCAACTATGGGTAATGCTCCTACTCAGCCTCCATCTGGAAAGTGGGATAAAATTAAAGATTTCTATTTTGCTAACAAATGGTATGTCTGGGCTATAACTTTAGGCCTATTCATTATTGGTGTATTAGCTTTTTTTGCTTTTCGTCCAACACAACAAGGCCCTGAAGGCGAAGCCAATGTGCAGGTAAGCATAGATGCCCCAGCAGAAGCCCCCGCTGGTTCGCAAGTGGTTTATAAATTTAAAATAGATAATCAGGACCCAGCTAAGCTAACCAATATGGAGCTGGAAATTGTTTATCCAAATGGGTTTACGTATTTAAGCAGCACCCCAAGCGCTAGCAACTTATCTGGCAGTGTGTTTGCTATTCCAGATTTATCTTCCGGTCAAAATGCTGTTGTGATAGTGAAAGTAAATGCCCAAGGTGGCATAAATGATGAGAAAAATTTAGTAGCTAAATTGCGTTACCGTTACAGTAACTTTAACTCAGAATTTGTTAAACAATCTGAACATAAAATTAAACTTCTGGCCTCTGATGTTGGTATGGAGCTTTCAGGTCCAGACGATGCTACTACCACAGAACCAGTAACTTACACTTTAAATTATAAGAACGAGTCAGAAGAAGATATTACCAATGCCAGAATTGAGTTGACCTATCCAGAAGGGTTTACATACGGAGATGCAACCCCACAACCTAATTTAGGTAAAAATATTTGGAATGTAGGCACTTTACGTAAGAACCAAAGTGGTACCATTGAGTTTAAGGGCACTTTTGCCAATGCTAGACCAGGTCAAAAAGCCATGTTTGAAGCCAGTTTTATGGTTCTAGATGAACAAGGGGACTACTACTCACAAGCCACCACTAGTTTTACAACAGTACTAGAAAGCACGCCGCTCACAGCTACCCAAGAAGCTCAAGGAATAACTAACGGCATAGTAAATCCAGGATCTACCATTACTTATATTATTCGCTATCAAAATAACCAGCAGGTTGTGGCAACCGGAGTAAATGTTACTGCTACCATAGACTCTAAAGCCATAGATTTGTCTTCTATTAAAGCTGAGGGTGGAGCTGAAATTAACAACAACACTATTACATGGAATACTGCTAGTGTGCGAAATTTTGAGAAACTAAACCCAAATGATAGCGGAACTTTGCAATACAGCGTAAAAGTAAATAACCCAGCTGTAAGAGATAGCAGTGAAAACATAACGATAAACTCATCTGTGAAAATAAAATCCAATGAAAATAGTTCATTCTTACCAGGTAATTCTTTGAGCATTAAAGTATCTAGCCCATCTAGCCTGGCTAGCGAAGTGGCTTTGGTTAGTGGCCCTCATAAACCACAATCTGGCGCAACTACTATATATGAAGTAACTTTAATCCTTCGCAACAGCAACAATGACTTTGATGACGGTATTCTCACAGGGTTTGTAGCTACCAATATCCAAGGGTTTGACCGAAGCTCTATTACGTCTTCCGAAGCCTCGTTACTGGCATATGACCCTTCGACAGGGAAAATGACATGGAAACTTGGCAGGCTTTCTGCTCATACAGGGGATTTTAACCCTGCAAGAAGATTGTCATTCCAGGTAAAAGTTGTGCCTTCAGCTTCACAAAACAATCAAGATTTCACTTTATTCCGCACAGTTAACTTTACTGCTAAAGACTCATTTACTAACCAAGACATATCCTTAAATGTAGGGGATGTAAGTACAAGTCAGGTTCCACGCCAGTAACATATTAAAATAATACCTCTAAACTAAAGGCTTGATTAAATCAAGCCTTTTTGTTACAATAATCTGCTTTGGCTAGGCAGCGTTGTCTAAATTTAAAACCAAAGTGTTTATACAGGGGGATTCATAATTATGCCTGAATTGTCTGGGACGAAACAAAGAAGTTTTTCTCTTACTCCCCAAGAGATTAAGTTTTTTCAATCAAATCCTTTAACTTTCCGTTCGCTTGCCGGTGGTAAATTCCGGTGCAATCAAATCGAGCGATTCGGAAAAATAAGCCGTGCATCGGTCAAGCTCATCCAAGGGCAATTGACCAAACACGGCGGCGGAAACTCCAAAGTAAATGTTGTTAAACGTATTCCTTAACCAAAAGCTCGATGGAGTGTCAATGGCGGATATATTGTCTGTCCAAATTGTGGCGAATTCCACGATTTGCAATATATAAATTTTGGTGTTGATAATAATTGCAGATTTTGCAGAAAGTTATTTGTTGCACCAGAATCAAAACAGGCTACAAAGTCAGACTTTGGCTTGTATGGTTTTCGTTGGTAATGTATTGCCGAGCAAACTGCAAAAATTAGTATGCTTTTTTGTCCGTAAATAGCTTTCGAGTTGTTTACGGGCTCTTTTTATGTATTTAAAAACCGCCGTCATGGCGGTTTTAGTTATTTAAATATTTAGTAGATAAATCCACGGATTTGTGGAGCTCCTACAGAGATCCATCGTTCACTGCGGATATTGAATCCTTTATAGTTCATTTCAGAAACTCTAAATTTACCATCCCGAACTTCTTCTACATATGCTACGTGACCTACAGGACTTTCATTGGTTACTACTACGGCGCCTACAGCTGGTTTAGAACCAGTAGCATAACCTGCAGCAGAACCATTACGTAACCAAGCACCTGCGTTACCACCGAAAGTAATTAAACGTTTGCTTGCTACATACCAAGTACAGTAACCGGCAGGGAAGCGGTGACCTGCACCTTTAGGGCGGGAAATAACTGGAGTCCCAGCTTTTGTTCTGGCTGGTTGTTTAGCAGCCAACTTAGTGTTAGTAGGAGCTGTTGGTGCTGGAGTAGGTGCTGGTGGAGGAGGTACTGTACCGTCTGGTACTATAACCCATTGCCCAGCTTCTATATCTTCTGCGTTTGCTAAACCATTATATGAAATAATTGTTTCCATATTGCCTTTGAAGTATTCTGCAATATCTGGCAAGGTGTCGTTGGATTCAACTTGGTAGAGAACACCATCGGTAGGTAAAATTTTCAAAAACCAACCTGGCTTAATAGTAGGACTTGGTAAATTGTTAGCCCAAGCAATAGTGTTTACAGAAATACCAAATTGTTTAGCAATAGATGAAAGAGTTTCGCCACCTTTGGTTTCGTAAATAACAACCTGTTTGGAAACTAAGTCCTGAACAGAATCAGGGTTTGGTTTAACCATGATGTTATTGCTAAAGGTAGCATCTTCATTGGTGGCATCAGAGTTGGCACTGTCTGCTATGTCGGAAAGAGTGCTGAAAGTAGTGTCGGCATAAGCATGAGAGATAAAACCGTCTTGTCTTACAGTGGTTTTAACAGTATTTTCTTTGGCATACAAAGCTAAATTCAAATCTGAATGATAGCGAAGCAATTTAGCTGCTAAGCTGCTGTCGTTGTAAGTAAACTCTTTTACAGTACCAAAACGAAATACCCCAATATTCATAACAGTTACAACAACCACAAGAACTCCAACAAGGATTTCATTGGAGAAATTCAATACATAGTCCCAGCGGTCCAGCTTGTTTTTTAAAGCTACTCCTGGAAAATGATCTCTATAAAACTTAGCGATCTCAGGAGAGCGCTTGGTTAAAGCAGAGACAAACTTTTTACTATAATATTGGGCAATAAAACTGTAAGTTTTTGTTTTATTGGCAAGCCAAGCTTGCATACGAACTAAAAAGGCTGAAATATAATACCTCATAACCATTTTTGCCGATAGCAGGGCTAACCTATACAGAAAATAGTACAATTTCTACTACTCTGCTAATCGAAAATTTGGCTTAATCTAGACAAAATTTAGCTAAAAATAGCTTCTTTCCTTACTATATTAGCAATGACTAGCAGGAGAATCAAGCAAATTGTACACAGACCCTCTTTTTGCCCCTTGTTTAAGGCAAAAGAAACACTTTTTGGCTTATATATGAGCTTGTTCGGCAATGAAGCATAACAGTTTAAACAATGTTATAATTATTGAGCTATGGATCTAACTTCACTAAATAAACCTCAATTAGATGCTGTTACCGCCCCAATGGGGCCGGTTTTAGTATTAGCAGGAGCTGGATCCGGAAAAACTAGGGTTCTAACCTTTAGAGTTGCCTATTTAATAGAGCAAGGCATGGTAGCCCCAGAACGAATTTTGACCCTAACCTTCACAAATAAAGCTGCTAAAGAGATGCAAACCCGCATGTTGAAGTTGTTAGGGCAAACTAAAGCTGGCAACGGCATGCCAACCATGGGAACTTTCCATTCAGTGTGCGCCAGGTTGCTTCGTAGAGAAATTGGGGTATTGGGATACAACAGCAATTTTGCTATCTATGACTCAGCAGACCAACTGAAAGTCATCAAAGATATTTGTGAAGATTTAGGTATAGGTAAAAAATTTCCTGCCTCAGTATTCCGTGCCATGATATCTAGAGCCAAAAATGCCCTGCAAACTCCTGCAGAATTCAATTTAGGTTTAGAGCAACATTTTCATGAGCTATGTTCCCAGGTTTATGTAGCTTATCAAAACTTTTTGTACCAGCAGAATGCTCTAGATTTCGATGATTTACTTATGCTACCCATTCGCATATTCCAGAGTTACCCAGAAATATTGGCCAAATATCAAAATATTTTCCACTATATATTGGTAGATGAATACCAAGACACCAACCAGGCGCAGTATATGTTTTTGCATTTGCTCTCTCAAAATCACCACAATTTGTTTGTGGTAGGAGATGATGCACAAAGTATCTATGGCTTTAGAGGCAGCGACATAGCCAATATTTTAAATTTTGAAAAAGATTACCCAAACACATTAGTCATTAAGTTAGAGCAAAATTATCGTTCAACCAAAAACATTTTAGCTGTTGCTCAGGCAGTTATAGATATGAACCAAGAGCAAAAACCTAAAACTTTATGGACAGACAATGACTCTGGTAAGAAAATTTGGGTTGAAGAAGTGGCTGACGGTAGAGCAGAAGCAGTATTTATTGCCAGACAAATAATAAAGCAGGTAACAAATTCAACTGGTGCGCATGACAGTGAACAACATGAATATATAGAAGAAGAGGAAGGTTATGACGACGAGCCAAGTTATGAACAAGAACCAGAAACCACTTCATTTTCCATACTAGACCAGTTTTTGAAAAAGCAAGGGCCAAATAGAAACAGTGTTACAGCTTCTAAATATTCATCTTTTGCTTTGCCTCAAATGCCAAAAGACCACACTGGGTTAAGAGAATATGCTGTGTTGTACCGGACCAATGCCCAGTCTCGCGAACTTGAAGAAGTGTTTTTAGAGTGCGGCATACCGTACCAAATTGTTGGGGGTGTAAAATTCTATGAACGTAAAGAAATTAAAGATATGTTGGCTTATGCTAGGCTTGCATTGAATTTTACGGACCTAATGAGTTTGAAACGAGTGGTTAATGTGCCAGCGCGAGGTATTGGTGAAAAATCCTTCTCTATATTAAAGGAGTTCATTGCTAGTTATAAAGCAGACAATACTGAGTGGCAAACAGCTGGACTAGATGTATTTATAGAGAACTTACAAGGCATTACTCTTCCTCCTAAAACCAAACAAGCTCTATTAGATTTTTACTCTATATTTAATGCATTACAAAGCTTGCCAGAATCTGCTGTTTTGTCCGATTGCTTGCGTATGCTACTAAAATTATCAAAACTAGAGCAGTGGTTGAAAGATGGTACTGAAGCAGGTGATGTAAGAGTAGAGAACTTGCAAGAATTGTTTAACGTAGCTGTAAAATTTGACGGTGTGCCCTGGCAGGAAGGACTAAACCAGTTCTTAGAAGAAGTTTCGCTCATAACTGACCTGGATTCTGTAGACGATACAAAAGAAGCAGTTACTCTCATGACGCTACACTCTGCTAAAGGGTTAGAATTTGATAATGTGTTTTTTGTCGGCTTGGAAGAAGGTTTGTTGCCTCATTCACAGTCGTTGCTTGATCCTGTGCAATTGGCAGAAGAAATCCGTTTAGCGTATGTAGGCTTAACCAGAGCCAGAAAGCAATTGTATTTGCTTTATGCCAGAACTAGAAGGGTATTTGGTTCGTTGCAGGCCAACAGCCCATCCCGAATTTTACGAGTACTACCCCAAGAGCGGCTTACTATACACGCTCCTAGCTCTGCTTTTTTCGATAGCTCTGGTATAAGTTACGAATCCCTGGACTTTTAACAGCAGTTTAATGTTAATATAACCACATGACAGTTGAGCAATTACAAGAATTTTTAAAACAATACAAATTAACTCCCAGCAAAATGTTGGGACAAAATTTTTTGTTAGATGATTTTGTACTCCAAGATACAGTAGATGCAGCAGATATAAAACCAGGACAAGCAATTTTAGAAATTGGTCCAGGAATAGGGAATCTGACGAAATATCTTTTGGAAAAAGCTGATCATGTATTTTCTGTAGAAAAAGATCCACGCATGCTGCCAATTCTCACTGAACTGAAAGCAAAACATTCCAATTTTAATTTCGTCATTGACGATATTTTACAATTTAACTTTTTAGCTGAATTAGAAAAGTATGAATCCTATTCAGTTGTTGCAAATATTCCCTACTACATCACTGGAAAAATTATTCGCATGTTGGTTGAAGCAAAGCGCAAACCCTCAAGTTTAACTTTGTTGGTACAAAAAGAAGTTGGCCGCAATCTCACTGCTGGAGTAGGGGATTTAAATTTATTAGCATTGTCTGTGCAACTAGAAGCAGATGCGAAATTTATGTTTGTTGTTCCCGCCAGAAAATTTTATCCAGCTCCAAAAGTAGATAGTGCTGTAGTAAGAATAGAATTTTTAGAACAGGCTAGGTACCCAGATATGGATAGAAAAAAACTATTTCGTGTTATGAAATCTTGTTTCGCTGGAAAGCGTAAACAAATTCACAATACCCTTACCAATAATTTAAAACTTCCTGCGCCACAAGTTAAGCAAATTTTAGCAGAATGCAATATAGACCAAACTGCCAGACCACAACAGCTGAGTTTAGAAGATTGGGTGAACTTGGTGACAGCAATCGATAAACAAAATTAAAAGCGGTTCAGACCGCTTTTAATTTATTTTGGAACTCTAATTGAGAATTTTTACAAATTAACTTTGGTTCCAACAGTAACTGAATTTTGTTTGACCCAACCAGCAGGAACTTCCACAACAGTATCAATTTCTTCTTTAGGGTAGTAACGCGGTAAATCTTTTTCAAGAGTACCAGGCTTTGGGGCTGGCACTTGCTCGCTTATATCTACCACAGCTCCGTCTCGTATCCATAAAATATCAATATCGAAATTCATTTGTCTCATCCAAAAGCCAGGCATGCTTCGTGAAGAGTTTTTGTAATCAAACAGCATACCTGTTCCATTGGGAAGATTTGTTTGCCCAGACAAACCTTGTGCTTGCTTAGCTGACGTGTCTGCTACTGCGACCATAAGTTCTACTTTGCCTATGGTAATAGATTTGCTGAACTCTAATTGGGGGATATTGGCAGATTTTGAATTTACGGGAGTGTTGGACATAGTGTTAATAGGTTTTGTATTGGAACTATTTTTAGTCATTTGTTTGTACAAAGTAAATACTGAAACAGAACAAATAATAAGTGCTACAAAGATAAAAAATATTTTTGTTGTCATATTTATATTATAACCTATTATAGCCCTTGCAATTTTTTCAAATCTATGCTATAATATATATAGTAAAGTTAGTACTCTATAAATAAAAGCAGCAATGCTTTTAAAAGAGCCAAAATAGCTCTTAACGAGAAACAAAAACACAATTTAATTACGAAAATGGAATCTAATCCAGTCTTTTCTTTAGGCAAGAATCATCTTGGTCTTATTGCTATAAGTATTGTTTTGTTATCTGTTGCAACTTTTATGCGCGGAGGATTTACCTTGGGCGCATTTAGTTTTAATACAGCAGAATCAGCGGAGCAAGGTTTAACTTATGAGCAAGCCAAAGAGCAAGCACAAAAAATAGTTGCAGAAAAATATGCAAGTATAGGTAGTAACACCGAAGCGCAATCTCAATTAACCCAACAGCAACTCGCTGAAGTGGATCCGAACTACGGTGAAGGTGCAGTACTTGGAACAAGTGTAGACTCTCAAGGCAATATTGACGTAGACAATTTGTTAAGTTCTCAAACCATGCAAGCTTTACAAATTTTTACATACGAAACCCAAGATAGATTACAACTAAATTATTATGGTACTCAGGTAAGTGAAATTGAAAATAAAAATGGCGCTCTACTTTTGTTTAGTGCTTTAAGTAGTAGGGAACAATCTTCATTGCTAAGAGCTGCTAGTGGATATAAAACTATTGCCGCAGAGCTACAAGCCATGCAAGTTCCTACTCAATTTGAACAGTACCACCGCATGAAGTTAGTGTACTATTCTTCATTGGCAACCATGGCAGAAAGCATGGCCTCTGAAGGACCGGGAGAACAAGCTGCAACTGCTGCATCTTTGTTCTTTGCATTAAATGAAAAAATTGCAAACTTAGGAGCACAGTTAGAAACTGAGTTGGGGGTCATGTTATGAGTTTCTTCCAACATAAAATCTTAATTGGCTTCACAGTTTTAGCTGTAACTTTATCAGCTTTTGTTTTTCCGCAACCAAAAAATGCTTACGCTCTGTTTGGCATTGATGGTTGTTTTATTTTTTGTCCATTACAATTGGCAGAAGATACTATTTCTGCAGGAGCTAACTTAACTAGCGCAGGAGCAGACGTAGTAACAGGTGGAGCAACTACTGCAACTGTAGGGACAACTGGAGTTACTGCTGGAGTCACAACATCAAAATTAATTGTAGATGGTACTCCAATTGAAAGAGCAATTACAGATACAGTTTTGAGTCCCACCATTTGTGACCAATTTGCAAATGCTAACTTACTACTAGATACCATAGATAGTGTGGGTAATACTTTAGCTGGCTCAGACAAAGCTCAGCTTAGCAATACATTTTTCATTTCTTATAAAGTTGAATCTACCAGAAGTCAGCTGCGTGATTGTTGGATGCCACTAGAATTGATTTCACAAACTGCTAAAGGTGGCACAAACTCTCAAGCACAAAACTTAGAAGCCAATAGAACTTTAATTGCTCAAAAGAAGCAAACTTTAACTTTGCAATTGACTGACTATGAAAAGCAGAAAAAAGAATCTCTGCAAGATGTGTTTGAAGCCATTGCATTTAACTTTGCTATGGAGGCGTATAAGCAAGTTACTGTTAAGGGTGTAAATGAATTAGTAGATAAGTTAAAAATAAACGGGTACTTAGAATATGCAGACGCCCTAGCAACTCAAGTGTATTCTGTAGATTATATTAAAAAGAATTTTAGCCAAGATAAGCAAAGAGAACTTATTGCAGCCTCATTGTTTAAGAGCCAAGCTTTGAATGACATTCCTGCTTTCAACAATGCTGTTGCTATTGCCAAGCAAAAAGCCAGCCAATATAACAAGTATGCAGATCAATTCGATTGGAACAATCCGAAATATTGGGGGGATGTAGCAGGCGCTGCAGATGAACGAGCTTGGCCTGAGTATCAGATGATGGTTGGGTTTGGAGACGCTCAAGCTGCTAGAGTAAACGGCATTCAAAATGCTCAAGCAGAAATTCAAAATGGCAAAGGGTTTAAAGGCATGCGTAATTGTAAAGATGTTACTAGCCAACAAGCTCAAATAGATAAAAACTTAACTGACGCAAATATAAAAGTTGAACAAGCTCAAGTAACTTTGACCTTATTATACTCAGCTCTCAATTATAAACAGTCAGATGTAGATAAAGCCAAACAAGATCTAGACAATGCTATAGCTGAAGCCAAAAGAATTCAAAATAGTTCCAACGGCGGCTTAGCTAAGAGTTGCGATGCTATAACTCAACCAGCTAACTTCTTAGCTGAGACTACTAGCGATTGGTTGTCTAGCTTCATTAAGCAAAATGCTGAAATCAATACTGCTAACACAACTTTGTTTGGGACTTTAGCAACTAAATTATCTACCTCTTTGTTTAAAGACATTATTAATGGCAAAGGTGGTTCTGCGCTAAAAGAACTAGGTGGTAATTTAATCCCAATAGGAGTTGCTGGTGGTTTGCAGGGGATTATTGGTGCTGGGGGAAGTTCTGGAGACCCTAACACAGGCACATCTGGAATTGTTATTGGTGATGGTGCCACAATGGTAGTGAATTACAAAAAACTTTCTGGAAATAAATTAGAAATTGAAATTAAGTTTGAAACTTCAGATGATGTAGTGCCGAAAAGTTTCCAGGTAGTTATAACTGAAGTGTCTAATCCGGCAAAGAAAACTACCAATATTATAGATATTCTCCCTTCAGATTTTGACACTGCCAATGGATTGGTTACAGGTAAAGTTATTTTAGATGATGTTATTCCTGCTAAAAATTCCAATTATGCTATAACTTTCCGTGGTTTGAAACGTAGTGTAGGAGTAACTCTGTTCAACTTTGCTACAGCCTCAGTGGTAGTTCCAGCAGGAACTGTTGCTGGTGTTACTACCACAGCTCCTAGTTACAATTCTGTACCAAAAACTAACGTGTTTATGCCTCGTGGTCCCGAAGTAAATAACTTTAATTATAGATACTAAAACCATGAGCACTCATTTAAAAACACAATTAAGTTTAATATTGCTTGCTGGTATTGGTGTAGTAGGGCTTATGGGGTTTTTCTTCCAATCGGTGAAAGACAACTTCGTGTTGCAAGTTCCTCAAACAGCACAAACTTTAGCTAGCACTAACGACGATGACTCGAAAGATCCTGCAACTTTGGCTACTGCTGAAAATAGTGGTTCGGTTTTGGGTGTTGCAGAAAATCCGTATTTGAACCCATTAAAAAATATTTATGTAAATCCATTTAAAAATAGTTCCAATAATTCTGGTCCTCAAAACGTTAGAAAGTCTGTAGCTGGGGAACAAGTGTTGTTAGGGGTTATGCAGCCAAAGCCAACAGCTCCAATTCAAAGTTATATCCGTGGGTATGTTTACCCTATGGCAGAATTAAACAACTGTTCTAGCGAGAATGGATGTTTTCAATATTGTGAAAATGTAAGCAACATGGCGGTGTGTGCTATGTTCTCAGAGCGACAAGGTTTAATGAAGTCCGACATGGTCCCAGTAGCACAACGTTTAGCTGTGGCCTTTTTGTCTGATTCATATTTCGCAAATTGTAATACTGCAAGTTCATGCGTAACTCTTTGTGATGATGAATCTAAATCTGCTGAATGCGGCCAACTAGCTTCTGCCTACAAGTTAGATGCTAGGGTATTGGGAGCAAGTGACGGAGATGCTACAAATACAAATAATTCTACTAGTGGAAACTCGGCAGCATGGGCTGCCAACCCATATGCCAATTTATCTACCAACTACAGTAACCCAGCTTTAAATGAATATTTAGCTAATAATTCCAATTCTCAATGTCAGCCTTTGGATATGATTTGTCAGCAACAGCTTGAAGCTGCAGGGCAAACTAATCCAAGAGTGTTAAATTTACGTTATGAAGATATATTGATAGATGATGGCGGTGGTTCAGGAGGCGGATCTGGGGACGATGGCAACAGTGACACTGAACCAAACCCAATAACATGTAGTCAGAACTTAACCCCAGGAACTGCCATAGGTAATAACGTTACTTTTGCTCCTAATGAAGTTCAGAACGCCACGGATTTCTGGCAAGGTTGTGCAGAACAACAAGTTGAAAACTCTGAGCAAGAAGCAGAGTATGCTGCTGAGAATAAAAAACAAGAAGTGTTAAGCGATCAGGTTAATTTCCAAAGATGTATAGCTGGATCTAGGAATTTAGCGGTAGATGTACCTCGCTGTATTAACCAAGAATTGCGTTAATTATTAAACATAATTGATTTAGTATAATTTGTAGGACTAACTAGCAAAAGCCCTTGGCATTCCAAGGGCTTTTATGGTATAATAACTGCATAATTTCCTACTAAACGAAGTGGCTTTTAAGAAACCAAAAAACATACTAGCAAAAACCGGTATAGCAATTGTGCTTTTTGCATCAATTGTTGGTATTTTTGCGCCTGTAAAGCAAGTTGGTGCGCAGCACGATCCAAACAATCTCCCAACAACCCCCCCAGGAACATTGGGATGGAGAAGTTTTAAAACAGACCAGATAAAACTGGGTGTTGATCCGTTCAAACCAACTAATTTTTTTAGGGTTCTAGTAGATAAAGATGGTGCTGTAAAAGACGATGCAGAAGCAAAAAACTCTTCTGTAAAAGGCGAACCAATAAAGGTCACTACAGATGTTAAATTATTGTCCCCAGATAAACTATATATTAGTGGCTATGCTGGACAGCTTTGTATAACTGTAGGTGCTTGTTTAGGATCTGAGGGTTGGGATCAGTTTTACGTAGATCAAATTTTTCCAACTACTAAAGGTATCCGTGGTATTGGCGTAGGGTATACCAATGAAGCTGCAGATAAGGTATGTACCAATGGTAAAGTGTTTTCTACTAACGTAAGTAGCTGTACTTATACTAACTGGGCTTGGGCTTATACATCGAATACTATTTGGCCACTCTATGCCACAGCAGAAGCCAACAAAGCGTTTCCAATTGAGATTGTTTTAAACAAAGCCAACCGTGATAAATACGGTATAAACAAGGCATCTGATACTGGTGAAGTAAATAACTTAAATGTAATTCCTTACGTAGCTTATGCTAGTTATTTAGTACCAGGGACAACCAACGACGCTTCGTTTTTAGGTGCAAAAACTAATATCAAAGTAAAAGTTTATGCCAATACTGATGCTGGTAGAGCAGCATATTTAGCAGACAAAGATAAACCGCCTGAAGATAGCGATAATACTGGAGGTAGCGGTACAGCAACATCTGGTGGCCCTTCTGGCATAGCTGGAATCTTGAACATGCTCGTAACAGCACAAGTTCTTATTTTCACCAGAGTTATATACTGGGTGTTTGCCAATGTGTTGGCTCCTTTAATAGAATCTTTGCTCATGGTCCGTCCATACACAGATGTTTTCGTGGAAGTAATTTACTTAGGGTGGCAGCTCATACGTAACCTTTGTAATATCTTCATTATTGTAGTTTTGTTAGTTATTGGTCTGGGGACTTTATTCCGCATTGAAAGTTATAACTACAAATATTTACTGGTTAAAGTTGTTATTGCTGCTTTGTTGGTAAACTTCAGTTTGGTATTTGGTCAAGCCATTTTAGGTGTTGCTGACACCGTGCAAAATCAATTCTTACCAAACAGTTCCAATGTTATTCGTGCTTTGGGTAGCAAGCTCATGGTTGAGCCGATTAACCTCATTACGAAAGGGGAAGGTGTGTTTGCTAGTGGTGATGCCACTACAGCTGGAGCATCTTTTGCTAACATTGCCAGGCCAATATTTGCCCTGATACTGGCTTTAGGTGCATTTTTCTCTTTTGTGGCACTGGCAGCATTCTTAGTTATTCGAATTGTGGCGCTTTGGGTGCTTTTACTGGTTTCGCCAATTGCATATGTGGCCAATGTTCTCCCTATAACAGCATCTTTCACTAAACAGTGGTGGCAGAAGTTTTTGAAATATGCTTTTATGACCCCTGTTCTCGCTTTCTTCTTAAACTTAGCTGCTGTGTTTGGTACAACTATTTTAAAAGACCAAGCAAATTTTTCTAAACTTTTAAGTAGCCAAAATGTAACAGGCGATATTAGCCAATTTGTATATATTGCTGGTAGCCAAATACTTATAATCTTATTCATTTTAGTTGGACTCAAAGCTGCTGCTAGTAGCGGTACTTACGGAGCTGCTGCTGTAACCAATTTTGCAGAAAAAGGGATTCGCAAGCCATTTGAGTGGTATGGAAAAGCTGGACTTGCTGGAACTAAAGCTGTCGCTGAAAGAGGGTTTGAAGCAATTCAAAATAAAGCCGGTATAACTTTAGATCCAAGAATACTTAAAAAAGAAGGACAGAAATATTTTGCTGACCAAAAAGATAGACGTTTGTTGGCTCGAAAAACCAGAACACTGTTTGGTGTAGATGGAGCACCACAATTTGGTGATGCCTACACCAATTTTGAGCGATATGCTAACTGGAGGGGTGCAAAAAGAGCTGTATGGGAAAGCAAATTAGGTTTTAGGGGGACTTCTTACCATTCTAAAAAAGAGCACGATGCCGAAGAACGAGCTCATCTTTTGACCGATGATGAGTTAAAAAATAAAAAAGTGGAAAGCGAAAAAGCAGCTCATGAGGCTGCTACAGATAAAGATACAGTAGAAAAGTTAAAAGCAGAGCTAGAGAAATTACAAGCTAAGCAATACCATCCAGACAATCCTAAATATAATTCTCCTGCAGGACAGAAAATGCAAACTGAAATAGATTCCAAGAAAGAAATTCTAAAAGAAGCTGAGAAAAAACAAACAGAATCTCAAACAACCTCAGATGAACTTATAAAAGCATTAAAACATGATAAAGATATTAAAGAAAAACGTGACATTTCAACATGGACAGAAGATGACAAAAAGAAAGCCGAAGAAGATTTAGATACTGCAGAAAAGAGGTTAGCTAAAGTTAAAAGACCAGATGGTTTTGCTCCTTTGGCTGCTCATCACCACTTGCTTTCAGATGAAAAGAAAAAAATTGAGCACATAGATGAATCAGATATTTTATTGCAATTATATAAAGACGCTGTAGCACAAAAAGATCGATATAAAGCAGAGGCTATTATGCACAAACTGGCTAAGGATGTTAATTTTAATGAATTATTAGAATCAAAATACGGCAAAAACGATTACAACACCTTTGTGCATCACTTTATGGAGAGTTTTAAGAAGGATTTCAGTTTAAGTACACATGAAGCATTGGAATCAATGTCTGAAATTTCATACATCAATGAAGGGAATGCGGTATACAACTTAGCTAGAGCAGTTAAGGTGGATAAGCATGGACATATGTCAGCTTATAGTGAAAAGGAGCACAATGAAATAATTGCTATACAAATGAAGAAAGTTGAGCCTCAAGCCCAAGCAAGGAACTTTTGGAGAGGAGCTTTTGTGGATGAAGACGCTACCGATGGTAAGAAAAAGTTTAAGTTACATGACGCAGGTATTACGGTTATTAATGAATCTTTGGCAAAAGGCGGCGGCTTGCGAGGTGTGGCAGAACGTATGCAGGAATATAACCGCAAAGCCATACTAACAGCTATTGAAAATGAGATGAAAGACCCTAAAACTGCTAGAGAAGCAGTTAAAAAACTTTGGGAAAATTCTGCACTCATTACTGCTTTAAGAGATGGGAAAGCACCTGCTAAATAACAACAATGGCTTTAGATTTAACTGAACAATCTACAATTGACTATATTCTTGGAAGAGTCCAAGAAGCCATTAAGTATGATGATAAAAAAGCTGCTCAAGAAGTTTTGCATATTTTTCGAAAAGAACTACCCACTCAACAGCAGGCAGTTGCGGAGGTGCAGGGGTTATATGAAAAATATAAAAAAGCTTGGATAGCAGCTCAATTTATTTTTTTACCAAGCATACCTGAGGATGATTTTTTTGAATTAATAAAAGAGCATCTAACAGAGGGTTTACAATTAGAAGAATATGATTTTATAGATAAAGTTGGTAAACGTATAAGTTTCATGGATTTGGAAGGAGAGCAGGTTGATTTCATGAATAAATTGTTAGATGTTCTTAAAAAAAGTAATGAGACCCTTGGGAAAAGTACTATTTCGGTAGGAAATAGACCGCTTTTACCTACTATTGCAAACTGGTTATCGGATTATGATTTGTATCCATCTAAAAAAGCACAAAAAACACAGTATGAAGAAGTTGAATATGTAAGTAAAAGTCCAAATACATCACAACTCAGTGAAATTGAGAAGCAAGTGCTTTTAGATATTTTAGAGTGTTATGATTCATTAAGAAATATACTTGCGCACTATAGAAGCCTGCCAGATGCAACAGAGCAATATATTAATGACCCAGAAAATTACTATCAGTTTATTAAGGGTGCGACTTTGGTAGATAGTGTAGATGAGGTAGATGGTTCAATCAATACAGAACCTGTTAATCCTGCAGAGCCTGCTGCTCCAATTGCAGACAATAACCAAACTACAATAATACCAGAAATAGTTCCGGTATCTGCCGACAAAACAGACATAGAACCAACTATTCAGAAATCGGAAAGTGTACTAGAATCTCAGAAAGATAAAGAAGCTACTAACAGCAGCGATTCATATATAATTGAAGAACAAAACCTAAAAAAAGATAGTACAATAGAAACTAAACCTACACCTAATTTTAATAATACAGATGTTGGTATAGAGATTAAAAAGAATTTGGGGATAATAGACCGTTATGCACCAGCTAGGTTAAACATCCAAGACATGCTGAATGAAAGGCATAACAAAGAAGGTAACAGAGGTGGACTGGTGCTAGACAACTCCAATAACCCTAATAATTCGGTTACAGATAGCCAAAAAACAGCTCAGGCACAAACAAACGCTCAGAAAACTAACCCTATACCAGCAGTTTCTAAGCCTTCAACAGAAAAACCTTTAGCGCCAATTAAAAAACCTAACTTGCCAGACATAACTGAGCTTGAATTGCCAGCGCCGCAACCAGAAAAAGCGTTGCCTGCTGGAATGAGTGGTGGTATTAGCGTCGACGCAGATAGTAAAATTGCAGAAAAACTAGCGGCATTAAAGCAAAGAAAGCAATCTAACTAATATATGCAGCAGCAACAAGCAGAAAAATTAAAAAAGCTTATTTCTACATCCACCATGCTTTCTGAAAAGGAAAAGCAGGAGTGGTTAGACTTGCTTATCGTTATGAACGACAAGCAAATTTCTGAACTAGAGGCAATTTTAAATCCAACAGACAGCATAAATGAACCTGCTGCGCAGCCAGCACAGAAACCAGTGCAAAAAGTAGTACAGCCAACTCAGCCACTACAACCTGCTCAACCTGCAAAACCAGAATTGGTAACCCCAAAACCAAATTTAGAAAATAAGCCATTGAGCCATATTTCTAATTTACCAGCAGGTATTACCAGAACAGATAATGTGGTTACTAAACCAAAGTTCCCTTTGCCTAGACCTGTTCCTAAGCAGTCTCCAAATAGCTTATGGCAAGCCAAGTTTAAGCAAATAATGGATGAGAAAGAAATAGCTGCCCCTGCTAAACAGGTAGTTGCTACAGAACAACCTGCACAACGCCAGCCAGCTTTGGTTAAAAAAGAACCAATTGTAAAATTGGATCAACCAAAAGATGTTGCGTTGTTAAATGTTGCTACCATGAGAGTTATGGGAGATAATATACAAACCGAACTTCGCAGAATGGTTAAAATGTCCAATTATTATGATGTTCTACTATCTATTGAAAAAAGCCCTCTATATCAAGCATATTTGCTTACTGGAAAAGAAAGTTTGAATATGCCCGCTGGGTCTTTTCCAAGTTCAGAAAATAGTAACAAATATTTGACCAAAGAAGAATTTGAAGCTTTTTCTGACTTATTAAAATCAATTCAATTAGGGTAGTTTTTGTGGTATAATAAAGGGGAACCATGCAATATAATGTTCCTCAATTTACAGATGTAGAAGATAAGTTAGTGGCTGGTCTTGGCTTCAAGCAGTTCGGTATTTTGTTTGGGGTTGGGGTAATTATGTTTCTAACATGGAACTTTAGTAAAAGTGTTTTATTGCTTATTGTGGTAGGGGTATTTTTTGGAATACCAGCACTAGCCATAGTGTTCATTAAAGTAAATGGTAGACCTTTGTATAATTCTTTATTTGCTCTTGCTGGATCTGCTTTTGAGCCAAAACATTATGTTTTTCATAAACAAGGCATGAGTATAGCAGATAAGAATGAAAAAGTTGTAATTACCGAAAACAATACCCCAAAAGAAGAAACTGGCAACGCCATGGTACGAATTAAACAATTGAATTATTTACTTCAACAACAAGCCACAGAAGAAAAATTGCTCATAGATCATATAGCAGATGGAAACAAAAACAAACAAACACAATAAAGTAGCTAATCCAACGCAAAAATTTTTGCGTACTAAAGAGATTAAACAAGACACCATGATTATGGATGATGGTACTTTGCGTGCCATTTTAGCAGTGTCATCTACTAATTTTGATTTGAAAAGCCAAAGCGAGCAAGATGCTTTAATTTTTGCCTATCAAAGGTTTTTAAATTCATTAGATTTTACTGTGCAAATTTTGATGCAAAGCCGTAAAATGGATATTGCTTCATATACAGAAAAACTTAAGGACCTTATGGAGAAACAAAGCAATGAATTGTTACGTATGCAAACCGCAGAATACATTGAATTTGTGAACCGTCTAGTAGAAACAGGAAATATTATGAATAAAAGTTTTTATTGCATAATTTCCTACAACGAAAGTATTGGCTCAGATTCCCCAGGGTTTTTCTCATCTTTGTTCTCTAGCGCTAAAGCTAAAGCTATTGCCCAACGTGAAGCTAATTTTGAACACCATAAAGCTATGCTAGAAGAGCGTGTTACCAGTGTCATGAGCAATTTAAATGGTATGGGGTTGCGTGCTGTGAAGCTAAATACAGAACAAATAATTGAACTTGTATACAACTCATACAATTTTGAATCTGCACCACAAATTGATGCCAGCCAACTGGATAATGTAACTTTAACTGAGGAAACCAAATAATATGGGATTATTTAGTTTAAATGAAGAACAATTAAAGAAGAAAAAAGAAGAGCTAGATAAGCTAAAAGGCACCCTAGATGAAAATGCCAGACTAGCAGAAGTGGAACGCAATTACAGAGAAGGTTTAACCACTCTTAAAGACTTGCTAGCACCTGCAGCTCTTCATTTCGATAGCAATCGTTTTCAGTTGAATAACAAATATGCTAGAACATTTTTCGTTTTAGCATATCCTCGTATGCTTTCTACCAATTGGTTGTCTTTTATTATCAACTCAGAAGGTGAGTTGGATGTTTCTATGTTTATCTATCCAATAGATTCAGCTGTAATTTTGAAAAAGTTAAAGTCGAAAGTGGGAGAAATCGGATCACAAATAAGCATAAACCAAGAAAAAGGTATGGTGCGTGACCCTATGCTCGAAACAGCGTACAGGGATGTTGAGACTTTGCGTGATGATTTATCTCAAGGCACAGAAAAGTATTTCCGTTTTGCTCTGTACTTTACTATTTATGCTGAAGATGAGAAGGAGTTAGAAAAAAATTCTACTATCTTAGAGAGTTCTTTAGGTGCGAAGCTTGTAGTAACCAAGCGAGCTTTATTCCAAACTGAGCCAGGGTTCAATTCGTGCTTGCCTTTGGGTATGGACGAATTAGATATTGCTAACAATTTAAATACTTCTCCACTTTCCACAACTTTTCCATTTGTTTCTTCCGACTTAACAGGAAACGACGGTATCTTGTATGGCATTAATAGACATAACAATAGTCTAATTTTGTTTGACCGGTTTAAAATGGAAAATGCTAACTTCGTTGTGTTTGCCAAATCTGGTGCAGGTAAATCTTACGCCATTAAGTTAGAAGTGCTACGTTCTCTTATGGTTGGTACAGAAGTTATTATTATTGACCCTGAAAATGAATATAAGCATTTGTCCGATGCTGTAGGCGGAACTTACTTAGGAATCTCTTTGAATTCAGATTTCCGCATAAATCCTTTCGACCTACCTTCTGCTATTGAAGATGAAGACACCGCAGATATTTTAAGAAGCGGCATTATAAATTTACTGGGATTATTCAATTTAATTTTAGGGAAATTAGACCCAACTGAAGAAGCACTGTTAGATAAAGCTTTATGGCAAACTTATGCTAAAAAAGATATTACAGAAACTACAGACTTACGCAACATTGACCCGCCAGTTATGTCTGACCTCATTGAAGTTTTAAACGACATGGTTGGAGCAGAAAGTATTGCTCAACGACTGACTAAATTTACTGAAGGCACATTCGCAGGGCTCCTTAACCAGCCAACCAATGTCACATTAAACAACCAATTACTCATTTTTTCCATTCGGGATTTAGAAGACC